>NZ_JCACCM010000127.1:0-156144 GCF_059501405.1 Myxacorys sp. | reverse complement strand
GCATTCCGGGCACTGCAGAGAATCACCTTATCCATCTCTCCATTATGCAACGCCAGATTCGTTTATATAGCAAAACGCCTACAGATATTTGTCTGTAGGCGTTCTCATCTGTAGGCTTTCTAATCGTGGGTCGATTAAGCAAGCCGTTTTTCCAGATATTGACCGATCATCTGTTGTTCGCCCAAGCGCGAAATAATCGTCTGACGGGTGCGATATTTATCACCCACTAATTTCAATTCTTCTTCAAACACAGAACCTCTATACTCTGTCCGTAAGCATAGTGTGTCAGGATTAGTGAAATAAAATCCAGCCGTTACTGGTTTAGGGGTCGCAAAGCCGCGATCTCGATACAGCATTGACCCAATGACGCCAAACAGTGTTGAGCCTTTCGACTCTTTGCGCCCCGACACCGAATTCTCGCTGTCCCAAGTCACAGCCGCTCCGCACGTCATTGCATCGAGATCCTCCAATCCGTGCAGTTGGGCTAATTTAATGAGTTCAGGACAGCCTGGCTCTAAAAAGCGAGCCGTGATCAGGCTGTTCATTTCTTTGACTTCACCATCGGGCAAGGTGTAATATCGCCGCTCTGAGCGCCACTGCCCCGCCGAGCGCCGGAAAAAATCAGCAATTAGAACATCATCTGCTTTAGAAGAAAAATCTAGGGATATCACGAGAACCGCTCCTGAAAGATGTAAGAGAGAGTAGTTAATCGAGCAGTAAACTTATGCACAAAACATAGCCATCTGCGCAATCTAAGCGATATATTGTAACGTTTATTAATATACTTCTAGATTTCCAAACCATCAATGCACCAGAGGATGAAGTTTCTGTCTGTCATGATAGAGACAAAACATCTCACCTTTAACTCAGATCAGAATCGATGCACGTTTTAGAAGTTCAATCTCTTCAGAAAAGCTATCGCTCGTCCGGCAAAGTGGTCGAAGCGGTGCGAGATGTTTCCTTCAGCATTTCTGCTCAAGAGGTGCTGGCGTTTTTAGGACCGAATGGAGCCGGGAAAACGACCACGATTAAGATGATTGCCGGGTTGATTGTGCCCGATCGCGGTTCGGTGGATATTGCCGGACGCGATCCACACCGCAATTCGAGGGCACTGCGATCGCTCGGAGCCGTTCTCGAAGGCAACCGCAATATCTATTGGCGACTCACGCCCGAAGAAAATCTGGAGTATTTTGGCGTGTTGCGGGGATTGAGCGGTCGCGTGGCACGGCAACGGGCACGAGGATTACTCGATCGCTTTGAGTTGTCGCACAAACGCAAAACCACTGTTCAAACGCTGTCGCGAGGAATGCAGCAAAAGCTAGCGATCGCGGTTGCCCTGATTCACGAACCCCAACTGCTGCTGCTCGATGAACCCACCTTGGGACTTGATGTAGAAGCGACACAGACGGTCAAACAATTGGTGAGAGAAATCGCGCAGGAAGGACGAGCAATTTTGTTAACCACGCACCAATTAGACCTAGCAGAAGAGTTGTCGGATCGGGTAGCGATTATTAATAAAGGAAAAATTGTCGCTCAAGAAAATACAGCCGATCTGATTCGTCAATTCTCTGGAATGGTCTACCAGATTGAATTAGAGGAAGAAATAAACCGGAGTTTTCTAGAGGTTCTTGGACGAGAGCGTGTGGCAAACCTCCAATCCCTTGGCGCAATCCTTGATGGCGATCGCATTTACGTTCGTGAAACTGAACTGTTGTATCAAGCGTTAGAGATTTTGAACCCGCTTGCGATCGCTCGCATCGAAAAAGACCAAGCTAACCTAACTGATATTTTCTTAAAATTCATTCGTGAGGAGCATCATGCTTGAGCTATTTATCGCCCAACTCAAGTGGAGTTCGATTCAATACCGACGCTATGCCAGCGAAGCGATCGGCGGCGTTATCGCTCTAACCGCAACGTTTTATGGACTGTTTCTCAGCGCTAGCTACATTGGTGGCGGCGGTGTTCAGTTTGGCGATCGCTTAGATTCGGTGATCGTTGGTTATGTTCTTTGGTCGCTGGTGATCTTCATCATGGGGGGTATTCCTGGCACCTTGCAGCGCGAAGCTCAAGTAGGAACCTTAGAGCAACTGTTTATTTCGCCGTTCAATGCCACTCAAATTCTATTGTTTAGAGCGATCGGCGATCTAATCATTCAGACGTTTCTCATTTCAATCGTTCTGTTTGTCATCATGCTGACAACTGGGCGTTGGCTATCCTTTTCTCCAGCGTTGATCTTGCCATTTATTAGTGTTGTGCTAGGAGCGTATGGCATTGCCTTTGCGGCGGGAGGATTGGCGCTGATTTTCAAGAGCATTCAGCAATTGTTGGGAATCTTCAACTTTGCGCTGTTGTTTCTACTCACAATCCCAACCGAGAGCTGGAGCGGGACTCAGAAACTTTTAGGATGGATTTTACCGATGACGACAGGAGCGGGATTGTTGCGAGACCTGATGGCGCGATCGCAGTCCTTAAATTTGTCGCTCTTAGGATTAGCGCTGGCGAATGGATTGATTTATTTTGCGATCGGCATCACTTTATTTCGATGGGCAGAGCGAGAAACCAAGCGTAGAGGCAAACTCGCGGGATATTAAGGTTTTTATCTCAGTAATTTCTGATTCTAATCAAAGCGAGCTGCTTCACATTTAGCAATAAAGAAATCATAATGAAAGTGAATCATTGAGTGATATTAAAATTCTTCGCACATCGGTACTGCAAAGCTTCAAAAGGGATTTGCAACGCGAAGTCTAGCAGGAGCATTAGAGAACGTGATTCACTTCTGCCTACTCAACGGTCTCACAACCCAGTTCCTTGTTCCCGAAGGCTGCTATGAGTGCTAAATCGTTTTTGAAGCCAACTAGCGTACGACTGGTTCTAATTGGCTCTGCTATCTCCTTAGCCCTCGCTGGCTTCGGCATTTTTTCCTACGCCAATCGCCCTTCACCCCCATCGGTTCCTTCAACGTCTGCGTCCCCCGTCCCCGATGCAATCAGCGCTTTAGGCCGGCTAGAACCTGAAGGCGGCGTTCTCAAGATTGCGGCCCCGGCTGCCACGTTTGGAGGCAGTGTTGGCGGGTCACGAGTGGCGCGATTGCTGGTCAAAGAAGGCGCACAGGTTAAAGCCAATCAGCCCTTAGCGGTGATCGATAACTATGACTCTCTCGTGGCGTCGGCCATGCAAGCAGAAGCTCAAGTCAAAGAAGCTCAAGCCCAGCTTGCACAGGTTCAAGCGGGAGCAAAGCAAGGTGATATCAACGCGCAACGCGCCACCGTTCTGAGAGCAAACGCCGAATTGCCAAAGGCAGAGGCAGATTTTCAGAGAGCCGATGCCGAATATCGCAAAGCAAAATGGGACGCCGAGCGCTATCAGCAACTGTTTCAATCTGGGGCGATTCCAGAATCAGAGTTGCGCGATCGCGTCCTGACCCTAGAGACGAAAGAAAAACAGCGACAGCAAGCTCAACAAGCGATCGCGCAGGCAAAGCTCGAACTTGAAGGCGCAAGACAAACCCTCAATAGCGTGTCAGAAGTTCGTCCGACGGATGTGCAGCAAGCCGAAGCTAAGGTTCAAGTCGCGATGGCAACCTTGCAGAAAGCCAAAGCAGATTTGAACAATGCGATCGCGCGTGCGCCCATCGATGGTCAGGTACTCAAAATTCATGCTGACCCCGGAGAAGTGATTGGCGATGACGGCATCTTAGATCTCGGTAAAACGAGCCAAATGTATGCGGTGGCCGAAGTGGATGAAACCTACATCGGTAAGGTGAAGGTTGGGCAGCGTGCCAAAATTACAGGCTATGCGTTTCCGGGTGAGATCGAGGGAACGGTGGAGCGGGTTGGATTGCAAGTGAGCAAAAACGCTGTTCTCAGTACTGATCCGGTCGAGAAGACAGACACTCGCATTGTCGAAGTCAAAATCCGGCTCGATAACAGTAGTGCGGTTGCTGGACTGAGTAATTTACAGGTTAAAGTTGCCATTGGCGATGCCCAATAAACGATCGCGCTTTCAACGGGAAGACTCAAACAATTTGAACCCTCGGTTCCATTAACCCATGTTCGCTATTCCTCTTGCCTGGTTACAACTAAAGCGTGAGAAAATCCGGCTACTCGTTGCCTTAGCGGGTATCGGTTTTGCCGTAATTCTAATGTTCTTGCAGCTTGGCTTTCAGGATGCTTTATTCGATAGCGCCATCACCTTTCATCGCAATATTGAAGGTGATATTTTTCTGGTCAGTCCCCAATCGACCTCTCTAATTTCGATGAAGAGCTTTCCAGAGCGGCGACTTTATCAATCGCTTGGCTTTTCTGGAGTGAAATCGATCAGTCCCATTTATATCGGCTTCGGGATTTGGAAAAATCCCTTTTGGGAAGGTCCGCCAACGTCTCAAACTCGAAGTATTTTAGTGATCGGCACTGTTCCCGGAGATGATATTCTCTCTCTTCCAGGAATTCATGAGCGCCAAGCGCAACTTCGTTTATCAGACGTTGTTTTATTTGACAGCGCTTCTCGGGCTGAGTTTGGTCCCATCCCTGCCAAGTTCGAGGCACTGCAACCGGGCGATCCACCGATTAGAACTGAGGTAGAAAGCCGCCGCATCGAAGTTGGTGGAATCTTCACGATGGGGGCATCGTTCGGCGCGGATGGCAACCTGATCACAAGCGATCTCAACTTTCGGCGCATTTTTGCTTCGCGTCAGAAAGACTTGATTGATATCGGTGTGATTCGGCTGGAACCGGGTGCAGATTTGCTAACCACGCTAGAGCGCTTCAAACAAAATTTGCCAGGAGAATTGAGGATCGATCCAAAGAAAACTCCTGAGCAAGCGAAAGAAGATTTTGTTGTCGGGGATGTGCGAGTGCTGTCGAAAGCAGCATTTGTGGCGGTCGAGCAAAACTACTGGAAAGAGAGCACGGCGATCGGCTTTATTTTTACCCTCGGAGCCGCGATTGGGTTTGTGGTCGGAACGGTGATTGTCTATCAAATTCTCTACACCGACGTTGCCGATCACTTAGCCGAATACGCCACGCTAAAAGCGATGGGATATCGCAATCGCTACCTTTTATCGGTGGTGTTCCAGGAAGCGATCATCTTATCGATCATGGGATTTATCCCAGGTTATATTCTCTGCATTGGGCTTTACACCCTGACTCGCAATGCCACTGCCCTGCCGATCGCGATGACCTTAGCCCGGAGCATTACCGTGTTGTGCCTGACTGTTTTGATGTGTAGTATTTCGGGCGCGATCGCGGTTCGCAAAGTCCAACAAGCTGATCCTGCCGACATTTTCTAAGTTGCCGCTTTTAAGTTTCTGTCATGTCAGACATTCCTTCAGACATTCCTATTGTTGAAATTCAGAACGTCAATCACTCGTTTGGTTCGGGGCGGTTGCGGAAACAGATTTTGTTCAACATCAACGCCACGATTAAACCGGGCGAAGTCTTGATCATGACCGGACCCTCGGGATCGGGTAAAACAACTCTGCTCACCCTGATTGGAGCATTGCGCGCGACTCAAGAGGGCAGCCTCAAGGTGCTGGCTCAAGAACTGAGAGACGCGCCAGAGAGCAAACTTGTCGAGTTGCGCCGTAACATTGGTTATATTTTTCAGGCTCATAACCTGCTGAATTCGCTGAAAGCTTGGCAAAACGTGCAGATGTCGGTCGAACTACACCCAGAGGTGTCTAAACAGGACTCCCGTGCAATGGCAGAAGAAATGTTAGCGGCGGTAGGGCTGCGAGAGTGGGTCAACTACTATCCCAGCGAACTCTCAGGCGGACAAAAACAGAGAGTTGCGATCGCGCGTGCCCTCGTCTCTAAACCCAAACTCGTCTTGGCGGACGAACCAACCGCCGCGCTCGACAAAAAATCGGGTCGCGATGTGGTGGAAATTATGCAACGCTTAGCCAAACAGCAAGGCTCCGCCATCATTCTTGTAACTCACGACAATCGAATTCTAGACATTGCCGATCGCACGTTACATATGGAAGATGGATATTTGACGTCTCTTGATGCTGCTCCGCTCTAGTGGTATTTCGGAGTGATTTTGAGAGATGAGAGGGTAGTGTATGTAGACCTGTGGCTCGGGTTGGACGATCGCATTGCCTGTTATAAGAGATGAAACGAAGAGCCTAAGTCACTTCGTTCTTCCTCGCAAAGCCAGTCGAAGACCTCCATCATCCCTACATTGATCAAGTAAGTACTAATGGCCAGTGGTTAAGTTACAGAAAAAGTATAAAGATTGCAACAATCCGATAAAGCATTTATTAAATATTCATAACATTAGTTGTTATGGGAGAAAAAACTGAGGGAACTCTACGAGAAGAATCTACAAACAATACGTCTAAAGATGGATTACACCCACCAGTTGCAGTTTTGAGTAGGTTCTAAATCAGTCAAACACACAGGTATTTCACTATGCGCTCTAACCGCTGTTCCCTCGAATCTGGTCTCAAGTTGAGAAGTACTCTGCCCCGCCCTAAAACCGAGGCAGCGGCGTACTTGAATTTGTACAAACTAACGATTGAGAAAAAACGCCTCGAACACGAACTAGAATCTATTGAAATTCGTCGTCATCGAATTCAAAAGCGATTAACGTTTCTGAGCAGCCAAGTTGCTGAACTTGATAGAAGTGCCACATGCAAGACTCCTGCAACCAAACAAGCCGCTCCTGATAGTGCAGCCTTTAATACTCTGTTCTTGGAGTACTAATTGCAAGTTGTTCCCGTTGTCTTCAGTATGTCAGTAAGGGCGCTTTTGAGCGTCCTTTTGTTTGCTTAGCTGGTTTGATCAACCTTCAGCAGAGTGCTAAGTGCGATCGCTTGTGCCGACTGCATTTGTCCGTAGCTAAACACATAAGATACATCAGATGGCAGCTTTGGAATGAATTGTTCTAGCACATAGGGGCTGCCATAGATTACGAGTGCTTGCAGTTGATCAGAGTACAACAGAAATTCAAACCAATTTTGTGCGGTTTCTGTTAACCCTGCGCTACCACGAAAGGGATTGCCCCGAATAAAAAGTTGCAACAGCGTTGGTTGTGGTTTTACGCTGTCAAATGAAACGTCAGGGGTATGTTGATCGACAATCTGAACGCGCGTAAAACCTGAGTGCTGAGGTAGCGCGATCGCAGGTGCAGTTCGTCCCAAAAAATCGCAATCGATCATGTCATCAACAACGATTAAATTTCGTCCTCCACTTGATTTGTCTAATCGAGACAGAGTGGGTTGGTGAACCTGCATCGATCGCTGCAAAATTTCTTGCACAGTTGCCGCGGAGCTACGCTCTGCTCTGTCTGACTGTCCTAATCGCTCTGCCAAACCATGAGGCGTTGCAAACGAAGCGGCATTGCCGTTTGATGCTGCGATTTTTGATTTTGCGTGCAAAATGCGTTCTACCGACGCCCAAATTCTCTCGCGAGAAATTCGTCCTGACTCCACCGCATCGCAAACGGCTTCGATCGCTTTCTCCGGCTCCAATGGCATCAACAGAATATCGGCTCCCGCTTCTACGGCAAGAATACAGGCTTCTGCGGTTCCGTACCGATTTGCGATCGCGCCCATCACGAGCGCATCGGTTGTCACTAACCCATCAAATCCTAATTCTGCTCGTAATAAATCAGTGAGAATGGGGTGAGAAAGCGTTGCGGGAGCTTGATCATCCAACGCCGGAATTTTCAGATGAGCGCTCATGATCGAATCAACGCCCGCTGCGATCGCGGCTTTAAACGGTGGCAACTCAATTTGATCTAAGCGATCGCGATCGTGGGGAATCGTCGGCAGCTCTAAATGCGAATCGATGGCCGTATCGCCATGTCCCGGAAAATGTTTAGCGACTGTTAACGCGCCCCCAGACTGCACGCCCGCAATAAACGCTGTTGTGAGAGCAATCACGATCTCTGGCGTTTCGCCAAACGATCGCACATTAATCACCGGATTATGGGGATTGTTATTAACATCAACGGTGGGCGCGAGAATCCAATTTAGGCCGATCGCTAATCCTTCTTGAGCCGTGACCTTGCCCATCTGGTGGGATAAGTGGCAAGCAGTTTCGAGATCCGTTTGGGCAATGGCAGCCAGTGCCATGGGTGGCGGAAACCAAGTCGCGCCCGAAAATCGCTGTCCAACACCTTCTTCAACATCAGCGCAGATCAAAAGTGGAGTTGTGGCCCAATCTTGAAACTGGTGCGATCGCAGGGCAATTTCCGCAGCGCTTCCTCCTAGCAGAATGGCCCCTCCCACACCCAATTCTTTGATCCAACGCTGAAGCACTGCCGCCGGGGGTTCCCACAGCGGATAGCGAATTTCGTGATCAAACAAATGCCCAGACGCCCGAACAACCACCATTTGAGCGACTTGCTGAGCCAAGCTCAAAGCGTCTGGATTGGAAAACGGGTTAGACATAGTAAGTTAAACATAGTATCGATGGGTAAATTTGCCCATCGCATCAAATCAATCTTCTTTTACCTCATCTTCCTCATCAAAGTCCTTGCGTTCCTGACTAAGACGACTAATTAAGTTCAAAACCTTATTGCCCCGCTCAATGGAATGATCTTCTAGGAAGACTACTTCAGGGGTGCGACGCAGCCCAATCCGGCCCAACTCGCGACGGACATAGCCCGTCGCCGACTTCAAACCATCCATTGTTTCTGCTTTTGCGGCATCGTCACCATAAACACTGACAAAAATCTTAGCGTGCTGCAAGTCACCCGACACGACTACATCCGTCACGCTAACCATGCCTGTACCCACGCGATCGTCTTTAATGCCGTTCATCAGCATCTGGCTCACTTCGCGTCTAATCTGCTCAGAGACCCGCGCCACTCTTCGATCTGTCGCCATAACCGTCGCCCTTACTTACAAGAAGTTCCTCATCCTAGCACCGTCTATAAAGAGGAGCCGTCTGCCTTCCGTTTTAGATTCCTAACATTGCCCGCAACGTGAAGGTGAAAAAGGCAATCCCTGCTACAAAAAAACCGATAACGGCAACGGCGGTAAGAGGATTTTTTAGCAGAGGTACGAGGGGGGCTAAAGCAAATAAAATTACACCCACCATTACACTAAACAGGAGCCTGGGGTATCTGGAGCTATTAATCAGAAAGTCTCGCATAGGTCGCGTTTGTTAAATTCTTTCTCATCATATCGAGAAACTCGATCCCTTGATGCGGCCTCAACCGATTATCAAATCTGATCGGTGACGCGCAAAACTTAAACAAAGCAGATCAAATGTATTTGTTTTGGGCGAATCAGGTTAGATATTAAATATGGTTAACTCAATCCGATTAGCGCAAAGCGCCACTGCAAAGCAACCGCAGATAGCTCCGCGCCCGTTTCTCAAGTGGGCAGGCGGAAAGCATCAATTGATTGGGCAGTATCTTCCTTATTTTCCGACTGACTACTGCCACTATTACGAACCGTTCGTAGGTGGAGGGGCGATTTTCTTTCACCTCCAGCCTGAGCGAGCAGTTTTGACCGATATCAATCATGAACTGATTAATGTTTATCGCTGCGTTAGAGAAGACGTTGAGAATTTGATTGATCGACTCGAAGAACATCGAGAAGATCATTGCGCTGAGCATTATTATCAGGTGCGCTCCCTTGGGGTTTCGCAAAGTGAATCGCTGCCGACCTCAGCTGATATTGACCGCAATTTAGACCGCGCCGCTCGATTTATTTATCTCAATAAAACTTGCTTTAATGGGCTGTACCGAGAAAATTCCAAAGGCGGGTTTAATGTCCCCCTCGGTAGCTATAAAAATCCTGTTATTTGTGATCCAGATATTCTGCGGGCGGATGCTCAAGCCTTACAGTCTGCCCAGATTGAAGTGCGATCGTTTGATCGAATTCTTGAACAGGCAAAGAATGCTCAAGATTTTGTCTACTTTGATCCGCCTTATGTACCACTCAATGCAACGAGTAAGTTTACGTCTTACAGCCGATACTCGTTTTCAGAAGCCGATCAAATTCGATTGCGGGATGTTGTTGTAGAACTGCGCGATCGCGGCGTCAAAATTATGCTTTCCAATTCTGACTGTCCGTTTGTTCGAGAACTCTACAAAGATTTCAACATCCACACAATCTACGCCACAAGAAACATTAACTGCAATGCAGAAAAGCGTGGAAAAATTACAGAAGTGTTAGTGACTTCGTATTAGCGCCTTACAGAACTCGAATAATGGTTCTTGACTGTGCGATTTCGCTTTTATCAAGCCTTTTGAGCGATTTTAAGCGGGACACTACCGCGATCGTAGACCAAACCATTTGCTCCAATGCCTTGAATTTGCATCCGATTTGGGTAGATTTCGATTGCCGAAAATCCGAAGCGTGATGCTGAATGGGCTGTCCAGTCAGAGCGCCCCACCGATCGCAAATTCGCGCCACCGTGTCCTGTAATCAGATACGTGGTTCCATCAATTGGTTTAGTTCGCTCATAATTATGTTCGTGCCCATTCATGTAAAGCTGAACCTGATATTTCTTAAACAAGGGTGTGAATGCCTCGACCATCTCCGGATTGGTGCCATACTGCCCGGACGAATAGATCGGGTGATGACCATACACAACTTTTACAGGAGCATCGCTACGCTTCAGTTCTCCTTCTAACCAAGCCACTTGAGACTGCCAATCGTTGGTGTCTAATACAAAGAACTGCACCTCTTTTTCTCGGTAAGTATAGTAGCGTCCCTTCATGTTGAACGCAGGATATTTGACTTGTAAATCGCCGTTCGCCGTCCGAATATCGTGATTACCTAACGCTGCTTGAAACCGAACACCGCGCTTTAGGAGTGCCGCATACGGTTGCTCAAACGCAGAGCCAATTTTCTCCATTTCGCCGTTGGTGTAGATGTTGTCGCCTGCCATCACCACCAGCGAGTAAGGGTGGCTTTGATGATACTTCGCCATTGCCTTGCCAACCGCAAACTGATCTTTTGCGCCAGACCCCGTATCCGCGATCGCCACAAACCGCAAAATCAGATTCTTACCAGACGGCTGAAGCGGCAAGGTCGGCAATTTTGCAAATTCAGGCGGACTGGTAACGGGGCGGCTCAAGGTCTTACCAACGACCGTAAGTCCCAGTCCACTCATGCCGCCTAGAAGCAGCAGTTGACGACGGTTTAAGCGCATACTCTGTAAAATCTAGACGCAACAACAGATGATAGATTGAACTGAAAGCACTGTATTGGGTGCGAGTGTCTTTATCGTGTCTTGCAGGCAGCACAGTTATGTCACGAAACGGTTATGCCACGAAACGACTTCAATGATCCGCAATCTTCCCCAGTTCCTAGAAAATCTCGCTCTAGTGTGCCACAGCCTCGCCCGCCAAAGCAAACTCCGCCGCTCGTTAAAACGCTTGGCATCAAAACGCTACGGAGTGCCATTCGAGGGCTAGAAAACCTTGTTGAAACGTTGGAAGCAGAACCGTCAGAGCCATCACCGCATTCTGATGTCTCGCCAAAGCGATCGCTTTGGCAGAATGTTCTGATTCAAGTGCGATTGGCTTTGCCAAGCTCCAGAGGATCGCGACTGCCTAAAAAGTTAAGACGCAACCTCAACGATCGCACACTCACTGGACTGGTTGCCGGAATTGTCGTGATTTGCTTCTGGTTCACGTCTACCCTGTTCTCTTCAACACCGTCTCCAAAAGTTGCATCCGACCCACCGCAGTCTCCGCCCGAAATTGCCTCCAGGCCGGCTGTCTCTAAACCGACTGTCTCTGAACCGACCGTCTCCGAGCCTGATGCCTCCCAGCCAGTCGAACCTGCGCCCAGCCCTTCTGTCGTTCCCACTCCACCCGTCGAGTCCATTCCATCTGATCTGTCTTCTCCTGACTCTGCCGAAATTCCTGTCGCCTTTGAGCCTAAAATCCCGCTTCCCGACGTTTCTGAAACGCCTGCTCCCGCGATCGTCGCCTCTGAGCCGACTTCAGACTCAATCTCTGAGCCAATCGTCGAACCTGCTAAACCAACCGTAGCCTCTGAGCCGCAACCTGAACCTTCCTCTGTTGCCATCGAGCCTGTCCCCCCGCAGCCACCAGAACCGCAACCTGAACCAATCCAACTGACGCCCGAACAAAGTTTAATCGCCTCCATTCAAGGGCAGGTGAGCGAGATTAGCGATCGCTACATCAGCGCTCTTGTGCAGTCGGTGCAGCCAAACTTTCGCAGCAGTCGTCTAGTCGTTCAAGTCGGCGAGGGTTGGTATCAGCTTTCGCCCCAGCAGCAGGATCAGTTGAGCGATGAATTATGGGCGCGATCGCAAGAACTCGACTTTATCAACCTCCACCTTCGCGATCCGAACGGAATGCTAATCGCTCGGAGTCCGGTAGTCGGTTCCTCAATGGTGATTCTCAAGCGCTCACCCAACCTGCAAAAAACGGTTTAGTGCTATTGCAGATCGTTGAGGGGTAGGGTGAGATTGAACTTTTGCTCTAAAGCCGTGATCACTTCTTCTGAACACTCCTTGTCCAAAATTTCGAGGTCTTCTTGGGTGTAGTTCATGAGGTCTGCGATCGTGGCGATTTGCGATCGCTTGAGTGACCCCAGCGCTTTCATAGAAAGCTCCAGCGTTTCTACTGGAATTTGGTCAAATGTGTCTTGGGTCATAGCCAATAGATTTTGTTACTACCAGAATTGATCGTACCGGGTCAAATTCCGTTTTTTTGGGAAACTTTAGACCAATACTCAGATTGCGCCGTGCTAACCCACCTTCTATGACTATAGAATCCAACCTACTAGATTCCGTAAACGCTCCAGAGCAGAGTCCTTTTACCGAATGTCCAACGTCTAATCTGGCTCCGCAGGCTGAAGAATTTTGGTCAGATGATGCGTTTGCAAAAGGTCCAACGGTATCCATTGACCTTGAGAAAGAGCCGTTCGCCATTTCGTCGTCTTCTAAATCTCTTCAATACATTCAAGGTGTGTTGCAGAGCGATCAGGTTTATATTGTCACTAACCTAATGGGCGATCACTCGCAAACCTTGCGCCAACCGCAGACCGCATGGACAATCGGACGAAATCGAGCGGCAGCCTTGCCTCTCCAAGATCGAAGTCTTTCTCGTCGTCATGCCGTGTTGCTCTATGTCGCAGGTGACGGATTTTATCTCGTCGATCTCAATAGCATGAACGGTTCGTATGTAAATGAGCAGCGGGTTCAGCAGCGACAACGGTTACAAGACGGCGATCGCATCCGCATCGGTGCCACCGAGTTCACGTTTTTCCTCAGCGCTGAAGCTCGGCTGCTAGAGCCGCTTCATCCTGAAGTATTGGCTCGACTGACGAATACCGAGTCTCGTCAGTCATATATCGATTTTTCGGAGTTGAATGAAGAAATTTCATTTAATGTTCCGAAGCGCTAAAACTGCCGTGTCCAGTCTTGCCAGCGTTCGACAACCACTTTAGTTTGGGTGAAAAATTCGATGGCATGTGCGCCTTGCCCGTGTAGGTCTCCGAAGAAGCTTTCTTTCCAGCCGCTAAAGGGAAAGAAAGCCATGGGAGCCGCCACGCCAATGTTAATGCCAATGTTTCCGGCTTCGGCTTCGTAACGAAATTTGCGAGCGGCAGCACCACTGGAGGTGAACAAAGACGCCATGTTTCCGTACTGGCTGCGGTTGACTAGCGCGATCGCAGCTTCAATACTGTCTAAATGAATCAAACTCAGGACAGGACCAAAAATTTCAGTTTTCGCGATTTCTCCAGCCGGATCGACGTTTTGTAAAATCGTTGGACGTACAAAGTAACCGTCATAGCCAGAAATATTAGGTTGCCGTCCATCAACTAACACGGTAGCGCCTTCGTGGGTCGCTTGCTGAATTAAGCTTTCGATCCGGGTTTTGCTTTGCGCGGTGATGACAGGCCCCATTTGCGTCGTTGGGTCGAGTCCAGATCCAACAGTACGAGCCGTAGCGGCTTCTGCGATCGCATCGGTAAACGTCTCTTTTGCGTCTCCCACTGTAATAGCAATCGAAGCAGCTAAACAGCGCTGTCCAGCGCAGCCAAAGGCGCTATCTGCCATGATTCGCGTCGTCATTGCAATATCGGCATCTGGAAGCACGATCACTGGATTTTTTGCGCCGCCTTGACACTGCGATCGTTTTCCATTGGCGGCAGCGCGACTGTAGACATATTTTGCGATCGCCGATGATCCGACAAAGCTAATGGCTCGAATTGTGGGATGATCCAACACCGCATCAACGGCTTCTTTTGCGCCGTTCACCAGATTTACAACGCCTTTAGGTAAGTCGGTTTGCTCTAGCAGGCGAAACACCTTTTGCATTGTGAGTGGCACGCGCTCTGAAGGTTTGACAATGCAGGTATTGCCACACGCGATCGCATACGGCAAAAACCAAAATGGAATCATGCCCGGAAAATTAAACGGGGTGATGATCGCAACGACCCCGAGCGGCTGCCGGATCATCTGTTCGTCAATCCCTCGCGCGATATCTTCGGAGTTATAGCCCTGCATCATCATCGGGATACCGCAGGCGACTTCAACATTCTCGATCGCGCGTCGCAGTTCGCCTTTAGATTCAGCTAACGTTTTGCCACATTCGAGCGTAATCGTGTGCGCAAGGGATTCAAACTGATCTTCGAGTAAGGCCTTGAGTTTAAACAGATATTGCACCCGTTCTGTTGCAGGGGTGCGTCGCCAAGATTTGAAGGCTTCTGACGCGGCTTGAGCGGCGCGATCGATATCATCCGCAGAAGAAAGCGGAACTTTGCCTAACGATTCGGTGGTGGCAGGATTGATGACCTCTAAATAGCGGTCAGTCGTTGGGGTAGACCATTCACCGTTAATATAATTTTTTGCGGTTGTTTCTGAGTTGTGCAACGCTGCGATCGCAGAATGATTCATCGTTTCTCTCCTCACTCTCTTTCATCTTGCCGTAACTTGTCTGAAAGCGATGAGTCGTGCTGTACCCTCTCGTAAGTTTTTGCAGTTTATTGCCCTGCTGCAAACATCGCGTCTGCTGTAATCGTTAATTCTGGAAAGAGCGGAGAGTCAATGCGATCGTTGCCTCGAAATTGTCTCACTTCGTATTCCCCATCAATGAGTTGATAGATCGACAACGTGGGCTGCTTAGGATTGCCGATGTATCGTCTGCCGCCCAAGCCAAGGTAATCGACAATCCAGTATTCTACGATGCCAAGCAGTTCGTAGTCTTTTAATTTCATCAAATAGTCGTCTTGCCAGTTGGTGGAAACGGCTTCTACAACCAACCCTACCGATTGCCCTAACGTAATGATCGAACCTTTTTCCCATTGAGGTTCATTTGAAAGGGTGCGATCGTCGAGAATAATCACATCCGGTTCATAACCCGATTGGTCGTCAAGGGATTTAATGATGCACTCTCTTGGAATAAAATAAGGCATTTTAAGGCGTTCTATTTCAACAAACAGTTTTCCACTTGTAAATCCTGCAACTCGTGAATGTTTGCCCCTTGGTTTCGGCATTTCAATAATTTTTCCGTTGTGCAATTCGTAGCGGTATTCTGAGTTTTCTGGATACCAAGCGATGAATTCATCGAAGGTAACTTGGGTCTGAAGAGTTTGAGTCATGGCGTTACTTCCAGTTCTTGTAACCTGCGATTTTTTAGGAGGTGCACTTCGCGCAAATCGCGTACTTTATTCTGACATTTGCAAATGAACACGACGAAAGGATTGACAAACCGACGACTGGAATCAGTGTTTGTCAATCCAAACTTTTAAAGTTCAACGTTACGCCGCTTCTAAGAAGTCACGCTGCGCCGCTTCTGCACATTTTGATTAGCAGTTAACGACAAGTAGCGCAAATTCATTTCTGAAAGCACGGCTTCTGACAAATTAGTTTCATCGATCTTGACGCCCATCATTCTCACGTTGCTCAAATCCGATCTCGCCAAGTTTGCTCGACTTAAATTTGTCCACTGCAAATTTGCGCTGTGCAAAAACGCTTGTTCTAAGTTGGCATCTGTCAGATTCGCGCCCGCTAAATTTGCACCTTGCAGCTTTGCCTCACGAAAATTTGAGGACGCTAGATTGGCTGACTTCAAATTTGCCCCACTAAGTTTGGCAGCACTTAAATTGATGCCTGTTAAATTGAGTCCTTCTAGATCTACCCCGTTTAGGAAGGCGTCTGCCAAGTTGGTGTCGTTGAGAAATGCACCTTTTAAAGTTGCCCCGCTCAGTCTGGCGCTTTGTAGGTTTGCCCAACTGAGGTTTGCACCCCGTAAATCTGCGCCACGCAAGTTGACCGAGAGGAGTTTTGCACTACACAAGTTTGCTCGCTGAAGAATTGCGCTACGCAGATTTGCGTGACTTAAATCTGAACCTGTGAGGCGCGATCGCGTCAGGTCAGATTTCACCATAAACGCCCCGTTGAGCCGCGCTTTGGTAAGGTCAGTGTCAATCAAACACCCTTCGCTGAGTTTAGTAAATTCTAGGTTTGCCCAGTTTAGGAATGCACCACTTAGATTCGCTTTGGTGAGGAAGGCTCGGCTGAGGTTTGCACCCGTTAGATTGGCATTTTCAAGGTTGATATCAACGAGCATTGCCCCTCTAAGGTCAATGCTTCGGAGATCGGCTCCTGCAAAATTTCTTTCGCCCCTCTCGTATCGTCGCATGAGTTCGGTGATATCCATAACGTGACTTTGGCTAGGGATAGTTGACCTGTCTGTAGCAAAGCAAAGGTGTAGCCCCCCTCAGTGTAGAGGTGGAGGTGGAGGTTGTAGAGGGCTTGTATTAGTTAAAGTTGGAAAGTAATAGTTTGTAATAGATGTTTAGCAGAGTTTAAGTTCGCGCGATCGCATGCTCTCAGAAGATCGGTTGGATGGGTGTGAGAGAGGTCAGGACGCTTTTTGCACAGATGATTATTCAGGCACCCAGTTCCACTTCTTGCCCAACTCCGGTTGTTGGACGTGGAAAGCTACAATTTCACTCAACGCCCTAACAATTTAACGAACCCAATTCCACTAAAGTAAAGCACCAAAATAGCTCCGCCCAACAAGCTTTGGGTCAAAGGATCTGTTGACGGGGTGATCACTGCCCCGACGATCGCGGCTCCTAACAAAACATACTTCCATGCTGCCAGCATTTGTTTAGAAGAAACGATGCCCAAAAAACCGAGCAATGCTTGAATGACTGGAACCTGAAACGTTAATCCTGTTCCAAACATTAACAGTAAGATGAATTCAAAATAGCGATCGATCGACCACGCTTGCTCAACAACCTCTGCGCCATAGGAGATAAAGAAATTCAACGCGGCGGGAATCAATGCGATGTACGCAAACGCCAATCCACCTAGAAACAATGTGCTAGAGCCTAAGACAACGGGAGCTAAAAAGCGTTTCTCTCGACGCGTTAGTCCTGGTGTGACAAACGCAATGATTTGATACAAAATAAATGGCGCAGATAAAATTAAGCCGCTATAGCCTGCAACCTTGATCGACACAAAGAAATATTCTCCCGGTGCAAGCTGAAGAAACTTAACGCCTTGCGCTGGTACTTCAAGCAGTTGGACAATCGGTTTGACAAAGCTAAAGCAGCCAATGACGCAGATCGCGATCGCAATCAATGAGTAAAAAATGCGCTGTCGCAGTTCTTCTAAATGATCAAACAGCGACATCTCAACATCATCAAGGGCGCCATTTTCGTCAATGACCTCAGCCGAAGGATTAGCTGTCATTGTTGTGGCAGTCTCTTCAGCGCTATCTAGGCTATTGGTTTCTAGTTCCGAAGGAGCAGTCATGGGTCAAGCTTTCTATCGGGAGGGTTGTACCTATTGTATCGGGGACGGTCTTTTGATGAATAGAATTAGGACGCGTTAATTCTATTCAAGACCGAGATAACGCCTTAGAATTGCTTCAAATTGATTAGTCCCAAGTTTCCCAGTCTATGTTTACTGGTGAAGATTGCATTTTGGAATTGCGAGTGGCGAAAATTAAAAGATGCGCGAGTTTTTGATTAAGTGCCTTGATGATGATTGGTCGCTACCTTATGAGCGGTGGTTAGAAGTGTTTCATCCTAACTCGCTCACCTTCAAAAGGTTGCCAGGAAACCAGTATCGTATTGAGGTTATGAAGGTTCCCATTTACTTTGCTCATGAACCTCCTGGAATTTACCTCTGCGTTGAGGGCAAACTACCGGATATCATAATGAGCCAAATTGTGAATGAAGTGTTAAGTAACTTACAGCAAGTGACAGGACAAGAAGGTGAAATTATCGATCAAAGCTCGATTATTCCTTGAAGAATGGAACTGCCCACTTCATAATATCACACGACAATCGACAGAAAATTACTGCGATCGCCCCACTAAACTTTCGCTTGACGCGGAAGAATTTCTCCACAAAGCAAACAACGAACCCGCCATTCTTTTCGCGGATCATGGCAAGCTAATTCACTGCCAGAGCTAAGAGGATGTTTGGAAATACGGAGAAGGTGAGAAACGATTCAAGCCAGCCTGCGTAGCATAATCCGAATCATCGCAATGTAAATGAAGGCTTCCGAAGACTCGGGTAAGCGCTCATAATCAACATTCAGCCGACGGCACCAATGCAGCCAACCGTAGGTGCGTTCCACGACCCACCGCTTCGGTAACAACACAAACCCTTTCGTACCCTGAGGACGCAGGACGGTTTCTAGCACCAGAGCGAAGGTATCGGTGACCCACCGCAAAAAGTCCACCCCAGAGAAGCCGCCATCGACCCAGATGCGCGTCAGGTGGGGCAACCGTTGCCGCTCATCCTGCACCTGGTGGAGCAATTGCTTTGCTCCTTCCCGTTCGGGGTGCGGACGGCGACCACTTTGAGCGCCATCAGCAGACCGAGCGTATCGACCAGCGTGAAGCGTTTGCGCCCTTTCGTCTGCTTGCCCGCGTCATAGCCAACGGCTTGTTGCACCATGACGGCGGTTGGCACCGTTTGAGAATCGAGACTGCCCGCACTGGGACTGGGGTCGCGCCCTTCGATGACTCTCACCCACGGCACCAAGTGGTCATGCACTCGTTTCCATGTCCCATCGTTGCGCCACTTGCGAAAGTAGTAATAGACCGTCGAGGGCGGTGGATACGAGGGTGGCAACAGTCGCCAAGCGCAGCCACTCACCAAGACATACAAGATCGCTTGCACCACTTGCATCAAATTCACCCTGCGCGGTCGTCCTGTGGGAGCGGCAGGCGGCAGCACCGATGCCAGCAATTCATATTGTTCTAGGGTGAGTTCGCTTGTGTAGGCTAGAGTCATGGCTTCCTGGAGGGCTGGTTCATAGGTATATTCAGCCTAATCCCAGGAAGCTTTTCTCATTACTAGTGCGCCTTGCTACTTTCCAAACATCCTCTAAGACATCTGAGTAATGCGCTGTGAAAGCTCTGGGTTATACAGCCGCATGTAGTTCCAGTAATTACCCAACACTGACTTCACGTATCCTTTCGTTTCGTCGTACGGAATTTGCTCGACAAATTCGTCAGAGTCTTGGGTTTTAGACTTACTGACCCACTCTGCAACTGCTCCAGGGCCTGCATTGTAGCTAGCGACTGCCAGCATAGAGTTATTCGCATACTCTTGATGCGTGTGGTCCAAATACCACGTGCCCAGATTAATGTTGTCTTGAGGATCATCAAGTTTATATTGCTTCAGCTTAATATTGCTGGCAATAAAGGACGCCGTTTCGGGCATCACCTGCATCAGCCCAGCCGCTCCAACACTCGACTTGATCTTCGGCTCAAACCGGGACTCTTGACGAATCAACGCCGTGACTAACATCGGATTGAGTTGACGCTGCTGCGACCACGTTTCGATCTCCTGGACAAAGGGGAAAGGATACAGCGCTTGCCAGTAAGCGGGTTGTTGAGCGAGTTGCTGATACTGCTCTTTGTCTTCGGGCTTCTCGCGATCGCTGAGACTCGACACCATATAAATGCCATCTAAGTTGTCGCCGACGCCTAAGCGCATGATGCCATCTGTAAACTGTTCTGCCACAGTGGGATCGGTGCGATCGCGGTACTCGACTTGCCAATGTGCCCAAGCGTCGCGGTCTTGCCCGATCTGATACAGTTCTTTCATGGCATCCGAACCCGCAGGCAGTACAGGACGGGTTGCCGGTTTTTGCACTTGCGGATTGAGCGATCGCACTGTGCTAAAATCTCCCACATTCCAGCCCAACATGCTGGCGGAGCGCCACGCATAGTACGATTCAGGACGCTCTTTCAAGACGCGCTCAAAGGCCTGTTTCGCCTCTCGCTCTTGACCGAGACGCTGAGACCACTTACCGACCCAAAATCCGGCTTGCGGCGCAATTTCACTTTTTGGACTATTCACGAGAATCGGGGCTGCCCATTCTTTGGCAAGCTTAATATCTCCCGCTTTGGCACGATCTTGAGCATACATCCAGCGCATTTCTGCGGCCGCATCCGAATTGGCATACTGGGTTAACAGGAGTTGACGCATCATGGCCGCCGTTTTAGCGCTCTTAAGAGTGTCGAGCTTCTTCGATTTCTCAAGTAACGCTTCCGCTGCTCGGCTTGGAAAATTCTGAGCGACCTGGTCGTAGTACGCGATCGCGGTCTGAGGGCTCTCGGCTAAGCTACCTAAACGCATTAGGGCCAATCCCGCTTCATCGGATTGCGGAAACTGTTGAACGACTTGCTGATAGCGCTGTTCTCCACCGGGTTTACCCGTGAGATGCAGCCCCCGACCAGAACGATAAACGCTCCTCGCGGTTTGAGGTGCGCGTGAATAGGCGATCGCGGCTTTGTCATAGACCTGGTTTTCCCAGTAGCCAAACGCGATCGCGTCCCAATCTTCGGGCTTCAGTTGGGGTGCAAAGCGACTGGTGAGCGTATCGAGAACGTCAGTATAGCCCTCACTATCGACGCCATATTTTGCGAGCGTGAGCAGAACTGGAAGCTGTTTTTGATTTTTCTTAAAGCGAGTTTTGGCAATTTCGAGCGATCGTGGATGTGATGGAAACTTATCCAACGCTTGATCCCAATACTTGGGGTTGTCTTTTCCTAAGAAAAAGAGCACTTCTGCTGCCGCCGGATCTTTCGGATATTGCTTGATCAGTTCTTGCCAAGCTGCGATCGTTTCTTTTGGCTTGCCTGCCGCCTCGTAAGCTTGGGCACGCTTGAGCAGAATTTGTGGTGCGAGAACGGTGTAGTCTTTCTCTAAATCTTTTAAGGGTTCTAACGCTTTCTCCCCTTGTCCCTGAACCACAAGATCGCTCGCTAACATGTACCGAGCGCGGTTCCGCTCTAGCGACGGATTTAGCTTCTCAACTGCCGCTTCTAAAGTTTGTGCCCGTTGTTTCGGAGATTGCATCACTAGCGGGCTGACAAGCTTACTGGGCGCACCAATCGTATTCGGTTTGGAATGAAATGGTTCTAACGATCCTAAACCCGCAGACGGTTGAGCGTCCTGCTTCAATAATTTTTCGATCGGCAATACTGCGCCTGCAAGGAGCGCCAGCGCCCCGGCTCCGACTGCCAGTGAAATCCAGACCTTCCGTTCCTTCATCAACTATCTCCCAGGGGGTTGGGTAAAATCTCACAAGCTGTTAGCAGTTATAACAAAAATCGATTCTTCTTAACAGTTAATAAGCTAGGGATATCTCACAAGCTGTACCTTTGCCGAGCTTAGCGCAAGTCTAGCGGTTAACACTACTCTTTTACCATCTAATTACATATACGGAACTTCAAATTTAACAGGTACTTGATATACCTTTAATTACTGAAGTCAGTGATCTAGAATTCGTGCGATTTGTCTGACCAAAGCCCAGCCTCATCGTTTGTTTTTGAGCAATACTAGAAACCAGTGGTTGAACCCAATTGAAGGTAGTACTGGATGAATTTACAAGCAACGGGAACGTCGATTCTAGAGTGGTCAGGAGAGGGTTTAGCGATCGGCATGTTTGAGGATGCGACTGCTCTCACAGGCGATCTGGAAACGTTAGATGGCAAGCTATCTGGCGCGATCAAGGATTTGATTGCCGACGCAGATTTTAAGGGCAAGCCTGCTACTAGCGCCTCGACTCGGATTGCAGGTAGCCCCATTCGCAAGCTGATGTTAGTCGGGCTGGGCAAGTCAGACCAAATGACGCTAGAAGGTCTTAGACGGGCAGGAGCTGCTGCCGCGAAGCTGGCGAAGCGCGAGCGCTGCAAAATGGTGGGCATCAGTTTGCCGATCTTTAACAATGATGCCGCCGCTAGTGCCCAAGCGATCGCAGAAGGGGCTGAATTAGCCTTGTATGAGGATCGCCGCTTCAAATCAGAACCCGATGACACGCCGCCCGTCGAGCAAATTGAATTACTGGGGCTAGCTGGGCAAGACGCGGCAATCGAAAAAGCGCACAAGATTTGCTCTGGCGTGTTTCTAGCCAGAGAATTAGTGGCAGCTCCGGCAAATTATCTGACGCCAGTTACCATGGCAGAAACGGCTAGTGCGATCGCATCGGAATTTGGTTTGCAAGCAGAAATTCTTGAAAAAGAAGACTGCGAAAAGCTTGGTATGGGAGCCTTTTTAGGCGTGGCTCAAGCGTCTGATTTGCCGCCAAAATTCATTCATTTGATCTATAGACCAGACGGCGCGGCCCGCAAGAAAGTCGCGATCATTGGCAAAGGCTTAACCTTTGATTCTGGCGGTCTCAATATCAAAGGAGCCGGAAGCGGCATCGAAATGATGAAAACCGACATGGGAGGAGCCGGGGCAACGCTGGGAGCCGCCAAAGCGATCGCGCAACTGAAACCCGATGTGGAAGTGCATTTCATCGTAGCGGCAACCGAGAACATGATTAGCGGTCGAGCCATTCACCCCGGCGATATTTTGACGGCCTCCAACGGTAAAACGATCGAAATTAACAACACTGACGCTGAAGGACGCTTAACGTTAGCTGATGCGCTGGTGTATGCAGAAAAATTAGAGGTCGATGCGATCGTCGATCTCGCCACGCTCACCGGGGCTTGCGTCGTTGCACTCGGTGACAGCATTGCTGGGTTGTGGAGTCCGAGTGACGACGTGGCAAATCAACTCGTCAGCGCGTCCGAACAGGCAGGCGAGAAAATCTGGCGAATGCCGATGGAGGAAAAATACTTCGAGAGCATGAAGTCTGGCATTGCAGACATGAAAAACACAGGGGCTCGCGCAGGCGGTGCAATCTCTGCGGCGATCTTCCTCAAACAGTTTGTTAAAGAAACTCCTTGGGCGCACCTGGATGTTGCAGGGCCGGTTTGGGCAGATAAGGAAAACGGCTACAACGGAGCAGGCGCAACCGGGTATGGCGTTAGAACCCTAGTCAATTGGGTCACAAGCTAATCCTTCAGATCACTCTCTAAACACCGGAACGGACGACGAATCAATTCTATCGCTCACCGATTCGCCACCCGTTCCTCCCTGCTTTGCTTACTTGCGCTCTGGATGAGCCGAGTCCTCTAGTGAAGGCGTACCCCACTCATTGATCGCTCGAATCATTTGATAGAGCCGTCCCAAATCTCTTTGATTGAAATAAAATATCAGACGCGGTAAGTCGGCGGTCTCGTCTCTCGTTTCTTGAGGTAACGCCTGGCTCTTCTCAATGCTGCCAGCTACTAAAATGTCACTGAAGCGATCGTTGAGTTTTTGCACCGCTTCATCTGATAGCTCTGACTTTAACCGCATCACCAGTTGATGTCCCACATAGCGGCTGGAGTGATAGACCTGGTAGAAACTCGAAATCGCATCGCAAGCGACTTCCAAATTATCGGTCAGGGTATAAAGGCTTGGATCTTCAGGGCTGATTAACCCCCGCTTTAGAAGTTGCTTATCAATATACTCTGTCCAATCGTGCCAATAGTTCCCGCCTGGCTTGTCTATCAACACCAGAGGCACAGGAGCGGCTTTCCCGGTCTGGGTCAAGGTCAAGCACTCAAACGCCTCATCCTGCGTCCCAAATCCACCGGGAAACAGTGCCAACGCATCACTCTCTCTTAAAAAGAAGACTTTTCGCGTAAAGAAGTACTTAAACGGAATCAGCTTCGGATCACCTTCAATAAACGGATTTGCGCCTTGCTCAAACGGGAGTTGAATATTGAGACCAAAGGAATTCTCGGCTCCTGCTCCTTCGTTACCCGCTTGCATAATGCCACCCCCTGCACCCGTAATCACCATGTATCCCTGATCTGTTACACAGCGAGCAAACTCTTTCGCCATCTGATACTCAGCCGTACCTGGCTGAATCCGGGCAGAGCCAAAAATGGCAATTTTGCGAACGTGGCGGTAAGGATAAAACGTGGTGAATGCCCGTTCCATATCCTGAACAGAGGCATTGAGAATCTTCCAGTCCAATCGCTCAATGTCTTCTCCAGCAACCCGCGCGATCGTACTCAAAGCCTGAGCAACCATATCGCCATGTTCCAGCTTCGGCAGGTGATCAATTAACTGGTTTACCGTCGCTCGAAGCGCCTCTATGTTCAACGCCGGACGGTTTGTTCTATGGATTTCAAAAGGATTTTGGTTTGCAAGGTCCGAAGGATCAACAGTCATGAACTCCTCCACGCGGTGGCATTCTATTTTAGTCGAGATTCCGACAGGTCGTAAAACCTCAGCAATACCGAAAAACGCCTCAGCTTGGGCTGAGGCGCTAAATACTGTTGGAGTATGATGAATGATTTGAACAGATGAAGCTGAACAACAGATACCAAACCCAGTCTAGAGATACTTCTCTAATGTGTTTGACAACGTAGTCTTCGGCACTGCGCCGACCACCATATCCACACGCTGTCCACCCTTGAAGATCATGAGGGTGGGAATGCTGCGGATGCCATACTTGCTTGCAATGCTGGGATTGTCATCCGTATTGACTTTTACGACCTTGACCTTGCCCTCAAACTGCGCTGCGATTTCATCTACCACAGGCGCTACCATGCGGCAGGGACCGCACCAGGGTGCCCAGAAATCGACTAAAACGGGAACCTCGCTTTGCAGCACCTCTTGGTCGAAGGTAGAGTCTGTAACTTGTGCGGCTGCTGACATGCCTGAAAATCCTTGCCTTATGCTCATTTGACAGAAATTCTACCATAGCAAAAACGGCCTGTCGCGGTTGCAGTGCATATACAAATAGATACAATTTTTGTCTCTCATCCCCCTTTAAAAAGGAACCGCCCGAACCGGAGTTCAGGCGGAGTGTGGTGTGAGGAGTGAACGGAAACATGCGTCTCCGCTCCCTTTATTGTAGACGACATATTTAGTTTTACCAGTGCTTCACAAAACGACAGCTAAACTCTTAAGAAAGCGATCAGAATCTAATCAGTGGTTCGCAGTTCTTAAAGTTTTTCGCGCGATGTTTGTAGTTAAAACCCATCGTACCTCAGAAAGAGTGCTCTATTTGCCCATTCCCAATTGTTGTGCCTTTTGGTAGACTTTCCCTTCTGTTAATAACGATGGTGCAATCACAACTTCGACTTGCTGCATTTCCTTAATGTCTTTTGCTCCCAAAGTTCCCATACTGGTTTGCAGTGCCCCTAGTAGGTTGTGAGTGCCATCGTCTAACTGAGCCGGACCTCGCAAAATTTGCTCTAGGGTTCCAGTCGTGCCGACTCGGATTCGAGTTCCTCTTGGCAGAACTGGGCTTGGCGTTGCCATGCCCCAATGGAAGCCGCGTCCTGGTGCTTCTTGCGCTCTAGCAAAGGGCGATCCAATCATCACCGCATCTGCGCCGCAGGCGATACATTTACAAATGTCGCCTCCGGTAATTAAACCTCCATCGGCGATCACCGGAATGTAGGCTCCAGTTTCGTGATAAAAGTCATCACGAGCCGCCGCACAGTCTGCAACTGCCGTCGCCTGGGGAACACCAACCCCCAAAACACCACGAGAAGTACAGGCTGCGCCCGGACCAATGCCAACCATAATGCCGGCGGCTCCTGCTTTAAGCAGGTTCATCGTTACGTCATAGGTCACGCAGTTGCCGAGAATGACGGGAATTGGCATTTCCTGGCAGAATTTGGCAAGATCGAGCGGGGTGGTCGCGTCGGGTGAGAGATGGGCAGTCGAAACCACGGTGGCTTGAATAAAGAACAAATCGGCTCCTGCATTTGCCGCAATTTGTCCATAGTTCATCGCCGCGATCGGAGTTCCACTCACTGCCGCAATGCCGCCCTGTTGCTTAATTTCTTGAATGCGCTTTTCGATTAATTCCGGCTTGATCGGCTGCGAATACAGTTCTTGCATCAAGGGAACGAATTCGGTTGCCCCTACCGATGCAATGCGATCGAGAATCGGGTTGGGATCGTCGTAGCGCGTCTGAACGCCTTCTAAATTCAGCACCCCTAGTGCGCCTAGCTTCGAGAGTTGCACTGCCATGCCGACATCCACGACCCCATCCATTGCACTGGCGATGATTGGAATTTCTCGTTCGATGCCGCCAAGGCTCCAATGGGTATCTGCTAGTTTTGGATCGAGCGTTCGCCCTCCTGGAACTAGCGCAATTTCATCGAATCCGTAAGCCCTGCGAGCAGTTTTGCCCCTGCCAATTTGAATGTCCACGCCATTGTTCCCCAAGAGTATTTGGATAGAGTATCAAATTTCAATTCCGATTGTGTGGGAAAAATGGGGTGTAGGGGAAACGCGAATAGATTGGAGCGGAAGTCTTGCGGGGTCGATTCGGGGAGACCCTGATAGGATGGAATTAGAAATAGAGCTTGTGCAAAGAAAGAAAAACTCATGACTACGGGTAATTTACGCGATCTCTATCAGCAAGTTATTCTTGAGCGCTACAAAAAGCCCAAGTTTCGCGGCGTGACAGAGCCAGTTCATCGCCATCAGCGCGGGCATAATCCGTCCTGTGGCGATACGATCGAGTTGACGGTGCAACTAAATGAAGCGGGCGATCGCATCGAAAATGTGCGGTTTGAGGGCGAAGGTTGTGCGATCGCGATGGCATCCGCCGATCTAATGGCAGAAGCGATGCGCGGTAAAACAACCGAAGAAGCTCTAGAAATGGTGCAGCGCTTCCAAACCATGATGCAGGGTCAGGCCGAGTTTCCGACAGAACACCGAAAGCTCAATGTGATGCAAGGCGTCTCTCAATTTCCCGTCCGGATCAAATGTGCCACCTTAACCTGGCATACTTTGAAAGCCGCTTTAGAATCGTCTACTCAACCGGCTGAATTTGTCAGCAACGAATAAAGCGTTGTGAATAAGGCGTTGTTCTTCCCCTTTCCCCACCATGTTTGAAACTGATCAACTCTTTACTAGCGCTCAATGGTCTGGCATTGCCACGATCGCCTTTTTGGTCTTCACAATTTTGGCGTTTCTGTTTAAGTGGGGCTTTCGCTTCCGATTAGTTGGGGCCACAGGCTTTATGGCAGTTTTGACAGGCGGAATTTTTGCCCTTGCCCTTGCCCTTTATACCCGTCCTAGCATTCCAAACGCTGTGCGTTACTCGCGGGTGTTCGATACCGGAGCCGCGCAGGTTGTAATTATTGTGCCTCCCACGGTGACCGAGACTCAGCTCGAAGCGACGATGCACCAAGCCTCTTTAGATCTATTTTCACCTGGACGGTTATCGCAAGGCAGCGATCGCATGACAATTCGCGTCCGCACGATTACGCATCCCAAACCAGGCGTTTCTCAGCCGTTATATTTGGGTGAAGTTCAGCGGTCGCTCTCCGCTCGAGAGGATGAATCCGCAACGTTCGATATTTACCGCGATCGCTTGGCTCAGCTTTCTCAATCCAACGCTTAACGTTCTGACATGGCTACTGCAACTGATGCTTTGATCTCGCTGTCGATTGCCCCGGCTCAAGTGATTCGAGGATTTAATGCTTTAGAGCAAATGGGAGACGCGATCGCGCGACTAGGATCGCGTCCCTTAGTAGTGGGAGGCGATCGCACATTAGATCTGATTAAACCGCGCCTCAAGCCAATCTTCAAAGCGCATCATTTAGTAAACGCCAGAATTTCCTACGGTAAAGACTGCAGTGAAACAGCCCTCCAATCGATGCAGCAAGCCGTCGCTGACCATCAAGCGGATCTGGTGATTGGGGTTGGGGGTGGTAAAGCCTTAGATGCGGCGAAGCTGTTGGCGTATCAGTGCAAGCTGCCGATTGTGACTATTCCAACGTCTGCGGCGACCTGTGCCGCTTGGACAGCCCTCTCGAACGTTTATTCTGAGCAACATGCGTTTCTCTATGATGTTGGCTTAGCCAAATGTCCAGACTTACTAGTTTTAGATTATGGCTTGATTGCCACGGCTCCTCAACGGACGCTGGTTGCAGGAATTGGAGACGCGATCGCCAAGTGGTATGAAGCCTCGGTCAGTAGTGGTCAATCGGATAAAACGCTCCTCATTGCCGCTGTTCAGCAAGCGAGAGTTCTCCGTGATATTCTGTTTCAAAAGTCTGCGGCGGCTTTAAACGAACCGGGCGGAAAGGATTGGCAAGAGGTCGTAGACGCTTCAGTATTGATGGCAGGTGTGATTGGCGGCATCGGCGGGGCGCAGTGTCGTACGGTGGCGGCTCATGCGGTTCACAACGGACTGACGCATTTGCTCTCAAGTCATGGCGCGCTGCACGGCGAGAAAGTAGCATACGGAATTTTGGTGCAACTGCGGCTCGAAGAAATGGTTCAGGGTAATCAGCTTGCAGCAACTTCGCGGCAGCAGTTGCTTAAGTTTTATAGCGAGATCGGCTTGCCGCAGACCTTAGCCGATTTGGGGTTAAATGGGATTACGATCGCCGAGCTAAATCATGCGGCGGATATCGCTTGTCTACCTGCTTCCGATCTGCATCGCTTGCCTTTTATGGTCGCTCCCTCTCAACTGATGGCCGCGATGGTTTCAACTACGGCTCCTGGCTTGAGCGCAAAACCAGACATCATGGCGGTGTATCCTGAGTTACGTTCTGAGGTAGAATAGCCAACCTGTAGCCGTTTTTTATCGTCATTCATTCCTCACGTTCCCATGAGCCTGTCTTGGATTTCGACTGCCGATCGCTTAAGTTCTCTGCCTCAATACGTGTTTGCTCGATTGGATGAGTTGAAAGCCAACGCGAGAGCGCAAGGCGTTGATCTGATTGATTTGGGAATGGGAAACCCAGATGGAGCGCCCCCAGCGCCGATCATAGAAGCGGCAATCAGAGCGCTAGAAGACTCTCGAAATCACGGTTATCCTCCCTTTGAAGGCACGGCAAATTTCCGTCGGGCGATCACCGACTGGTATGGTCGCCGCTACAATGTTGAGCTTGATCCCGATGGTGAAGCACTGCCATTGTTGGGCTCGAAAGAAGGATTAACGCATTTAGCCTTGGCATATATTAATCCAGGCGATCTGATCCTAGTTCCAAGTCCATCCTACCCGCCCCATTTTCGCGGTCCCTTAATTGCCGGAGCGGAACTTTACCCGTTGGTTCTGACCGCAGAAAACGATTGGTTAATTGATTTAGCTGCCATTCCTGATGATGTCGCTCAGCGTGCGAAGATTCTCTACTTCAATTATCCGAGTAATCCAACGACTGCCATTGCACCCCGCGAATTTTTTAAGGACATTGTTGCGTTTGCTCGCAAATATGAAATTTTGCTAGTTCACGATCAGGCGTATGCAGAACTCGCGTTTGATGGCTATCAGCCGACTAGTTTGCTAGAAATTCCAGGCGCAAAAGAAATTGGAGTTGAGTTTCATACGCTGTCAAAAACCTACAATATGGCAGGCTGGCGCGTTGGGTTTGTGGTTGGCAATCGCCATGTCATTCAAGGATTACGCACCCTCAAGACGAATTTGGATTACGGTATTTTCGCCGCTTTGCAAACCGCCGCCGAAACGGCTCTGCAATTGCCTGATAAGTATGTGTTTGATGTCCAAGAACGCTACCGGGGTCGTCGAGATTTCTTAATCCAAGGCTTGTCAGAGCTCGGGTGGTCGATTCCTAAACCGAAAGCCACGATGTATCTATGGATTCCCTGCCCGATCGGGATGGGATCAACTGATTTTGCGCTCTCAATGCTACAGCAAACGGGAGTGGTGGTGACGCCAGGAAATGCGTTTGGTGCAGGCGGCGAAGGCTACGTGCGGATTAGTTTAATTGCCGGGTGCGATCGCTTAGGTGAAGCCCTCGAACGATTAAAGCAAGCTAACATCCGCTACGACACGTCTAAAGTTGCAGTTTAGACGGCAATTCTGCGATACAAAAATAATTGCTACAACTAAAGACCAATCGCTCTTTAAGGTTGAGGCGGAGTTGCCGCGTTAGGCTCATGGCTTGATGTGCAGGTAAAAATCTACTGTGGTGGCTTAATTAGCAACCCACCTAAAAATATAGGGCTGGCAATAGATACCAACCCTAAACACCTAGACAAATTAATCAGCGATTTTACCGGAACATGCTGCTAACTGAGCTATCTTCGTGAATCCGCCAAATGGTTTCACCGAGGACGCTTGCCACCGAGAGAATCGTCAATTGCGGAAAGCGATCTTTTTCAAGCACTGGAATCGTGTTTGTCACGATCACCTCTTCTAAAACGCCGCTCGATAAGCGCTCGATCGCAGGCGGCGAAAAGATGGCATGAGTAGCACAGGCATACACCTGACGCGCTCCTTCTTGACGTAGTAGTTTCGCTCCTTCTGTAATTGTGCCTGCGGTGTCGATCATATCATCGACCAGCACTGCCGTTTTGCCTGCCACATCCCCAATCACATTCATGACTTCAGCAACATTATGGGCCTGACGTCGTTTGTCAATGATGGCTAACGGAGCGTCGTCAAGTTTTTTCGCTAAGGCTCTCGCCCGAGCCACCCCTCCGACATCTGGTGATACCACCACAATGTCGGGAAGTTGTTTGCTCTTAAGATAGTCGATCACGGCTGGAGAACCATACACATGATCTAGCGGAATATCAAAATAACCTTGGATTTGAGCCGCGTGTAGATCCATCGCAAGAACACGGTTTGCTCCGGCTTGAGCAATCAGATTGGCGGCTAACTTGGCGGTAATCGATTCTCGTCCCGCCGTTTTGCGATCGGCTCTCGCGTAGCCATAGTAGGGCAGCACCGCCGTGATTTGCCTTGCAGATGCCCGCCGACAAGCATCAATCATAATCAGCAGTTCCATCAAATGATCGTTTACGGGTCGGCACGTTGGCTGAATCAGGTAAACGTCACACCCTCGAATGGACTCTTGAATCTGAACGTAAAGCTCGCCGTCTGCAAACCGTTTCCGCACCATCGGACCGAGATCCATGCCTAGGTAGCGTGCAACTTCCTGAGAAAGCGCAATGTTCGCTGAGCCAGAAAGCAGCCGGAGACGATTATTGTCAGGCAGAGAAGGCAGAGTAGACAGAGGAGTGAGTGTTGCAGAACGGATCACAGTAAGCCCTCAAACGCGTTCACCGCAATGTTATCACTGAGGGATTGAAACCGTCGCCTCAGTTTGTGCCGATCTAAACTGTTTGCTCCTTGAGAAAAGAGCAAACGCTTTATTAAGACTGGACTGCTGACCTGGTATAAAAGCTTGCTCAAAGATTCTTCATCCTGTCAGGAGAATTTGTAGATGTAGGTAGATGACCGAGGCCGCAGAGTTGTTAAATAGTGTTCAACATCACTCATTCTGCCAAATTTGTTTCACGATCGCAATCTATTTCACGAATGATCTGACCTTAGTCTGTAGGGACAGTTTTTTCTGGTGAAAAATTGCTTTTCGCCTAAAAATGTGCTTTTCAATACCATTCTAGAGTTTGTCACATCACAATTTCAGACTTTCCACATTCTTTCCACATTCGGAAGTAGCCATATCAGAGTTTGACGCATCTGAAAGTCAGCCGCCGATTTGTGACATGGTGCGATCGTAGGTTCCGGTTGTGCCCGAGTCTCGTTGTTTATAGTTGATTTCAGGCTTAAGCATAAGTAAATCACTCACCTGTTGGCGTAGTTGTACAGTCGAAACGCCTGATCTTAGGGCAGTCCGCAGATCAAGCTGTCCAACTTCATTGAGCAAACATGGGCGTAACCATCCGTCTGCCGAGAGCCGCATCCGGTTACAGCGATCGCAGAAACATTCTGACATCTGACTAATAAATCCTAGCGTCCCTTTCGCTCCAGGAATTTTGAATACATCAGCAGGGCCATTGCCTTTTACGTAGGCTTCGGTCAGTCCCCAGCGTTGCTTGACTTGCTGTCGAATCGTTTCTGAGTTGATCCAGCCTTTGTTGTCAAATAGTTCACTATTACCGATGGGCATGAATTCGATGAATCGGATATGCCACTCGCGATCGCGGCTTAGGGCAGCCAATTCTAGTACTTCGTGATCATTCACCCCTGGAATGACAACAACATTTAGTTTTAGGGGACTAAAGCCTACTTCATATGCCGCCTGAATGCCATTCCACACTTGCTGCCAGCGAGATCTCCCGCGTTGTCCAATAATTTTGTCAAAGGTTTCAGGCTCTAATGAATCGAGGCTGATGTTGATCCGCCGTAAGCCAGCGTTGTAAAGATCTTGCGCCATGCTAGAGAGCAAAAAGGCGTTCGTCGTCATGGAAAGATCTTGCGTTTGGGGTAGAGATGCGATCGCCCGCACAATGTCTACAACGCCGGGGCGAATCAGTGGTTCTCCTCCGGTCAGTCGAAACCGAGTAAATCCGACGGGAATAAACACGTCTCGTAGCAGCGTCAGCAATTCATTCTGCGACAGCAAATTCTGTTGCAGGACATAGTTGAGATCGGTTCCTTCGGGCATGCAGTACTGACACCGGAAGTTGCAGCGATCGATCAGACTGATTCGGAGGTAATCAACTCGGTTCATGCCTTCATTGTGACTGATATGAGTGATTGCTTCAATTTTTAAGAAGCGGTTGCTTCGACTGTGAGAAAGAATTATGTCAGAAAGGATGATGTAGAGACATTTGCTCGGAATGCCATCATTAGCCAATCCGAATAGCATCACATCGAGGCGTAATGCTGAACACCTCGTCCTACAATCTAAGCTAGGGTGAGAATCGCCTGCTGTGTTTATAAGGTTTTCAACGTGCTACTGCTATGCCTTGTTCTGGGTTTATCGCTGGTTGCGATCGCGCTGTTCTTCAATAATCTGCGTCGCTCTGCATCTCAAGCAATCTCCCTCGTTCCTGGTTCTGTTTCCGATTCGTCGCGCCAGACGTTACCAAAAATCTCAGTGATCATCCCGGCCTACAACGAAGCGTCTAATATTGAAACGTGCGTAATCTCTGTATTAGATAGTACTGATTTAGCCGCCGATCAACTAGAAGTTTTGGTTGTCGATGACCAATCGACCGATGAAACCTTTGCGATCGTTGAACTGCTCCAATCCTCTCGGCACGACGATCGCTTGAAACTCATCGCCGGACAGCCTCGCCCCGTCGATCAAACTTGGATGGGCAAGAACTGGGCATGTACTCAAGCAGTAGCACAGGCGACAGGCGACTATTTTTTGTTCTTAGATGCTGATGTGCAGCTTAAACCTGGCTGTTTAGAAACGACAGTCGCTTTTGCCGAGCAGGAACAGATCGACCTGCTGACCTTTTGGATGACGATCGTCTGTGCTTGTTTTGCAGAATGGATTGCCCAGCCGATCATCGCCAATCTGTTGGCAGTCGGATATGAGTTTGCCAGTGTGAATGATCCTGATCATGAAAAGGTGTTTGCAGTTGGACCTTTTATGCTGTTTCGTCGCACCGCGTATGAGCAGATTGGCGGACATCGTGCCGTGGCTGACTATGTGGTAGAAGACGTTGAACTAGGGCGTCGGATCAAGCAGCACCGCCTCAAACTCTGGTACGGCTTGGGCCATGACTTGGCACAGGTGAGAATGTATCAGTCATTTTCGGCATTGTGGGAAGGATGGACGAAAAATTGGCACTTGGGATCGAACCGAAATTGGCGTGCCACGCTTTACACGGCATCCATCACGTTTCTGGTGTTTGCAGTGCCGCTCCTAGGATTGCTGATTGCCGTTACAAGGGGCGCTGTGCTTGGCTTTGGTGGTTGGACGACTGCCGCAACCGTGTTGGCTTTGATCGGGGTAGTTCTGCACTACCCTATGCGGCGAGTAACTCAGCAATTGACGAACATTCCTCCACGCTACTGGTGGTTGACGGGACTGGGCGGAATTGTAGTGAGCGCGATCCCTATAGCGTCAATCATCAAAGTCGAAACCGGATGGGGTTGGACATGGCGCGGTCGAGAACTTGTCAATCATCCACGGTAAAAGCACGATCACACCACGAATTGGTCATTGCCACAAGTTGAACACTGAACATAATGCCCCTGCCATCGAACCGCTTCACCGCATATTGGGCAATAGAACGTTAACTTGCTATTCATGATCGAGGCTGATTTGTTTCCTTGATCCTGCCGTCGCCGTTTGCTCTGAGATTCCGGTGGCGAAGCGCTCGATAGATAGGAATCGCGGTAGGCAATGTCTGCCATCTGTTGGGCATCCTCTCGACTCCAACGCCGCTCAGGTTTGAGCGTAAGAATCTGCCTGAATGGAGCCATCAAGGCATTCTCACCCGTCAAGGAGGCGATCGTGGCTGCGATCTCTTTACAACAACTTGCTGGAGTCTTCACCACTTGAGCCTCACCAAACCGGATCACAACCCACCCTTGAGCCAGAAAAAACTGATTTCGAGCCGCATCTTTAGGGCAGTCCAACACATGTAGCGGCTGCTTTGAGATGTGGCTATACGGTTCATCGATTTCAATATCAATGTGGAGATGCATACTCAAATCGATGTAGGCAAAATCAGGCACATACGGTTGCTGCAAGCCAGAACGCTCAACCAGTAATCCGGTATAGATTTTGCCCGGAAAGTACTGCCACAAATCCCGTTCAAATTGGGTTTCTGAGTGACCTTTAGGAGCGCTATGGTGGGTTCCGACAGGGCGAACCGTTTGACGTAAGATCTCTAATCGTTCGCTAGGGGTAAGCCTTTGCAGAGCCGGTGGAATCAGGATGGTTGGTAATTTTTCCATATTTCCATTTTGCCGTTTTGCTTTAGGGTGTAGGGGACAACGGCAACCATCATGATGTATTCAATTTCAGCCTTAAACAGAATGGATCAGGCGGCGTTTGTTGAAGCGTTGGGATTTGTGTTTGAGGAGACTCCTGCGATCGCACAGCAAATTTATCACCAGCGCCCGTTTCGCGATCGCTCGGATCTGCATCAAAAAATGGTCGCGCAGGTAAAAGCTATGACCGAGGCAGAGCAACTCGCGCTGATTCGCGCTCATCCAGACTTGGGCAGTAAAGCGAAAATGGCAGATGCCTCAGTTCAAGAGCAAGCCGGGGCAGGACTCAATCAACTAACATCCGCAGAATATGAGCAGTTCCAATCGCTCAATGAGGCTTATAAAACTAAGTTCCAGTTTCCGTTTATTGTGGCGGTTAAAGACTATACCAAAACGACAATCCTTGAGACCTTTCAACAACGATTGCAGCACGATCGCACCACAGAGATGCAGCAAGCCTTGGTGCAAATTTGCCGCATTGCTTGGTTTCGGTTAGTCAACGTTGTGGAGCCGTGAGCCACAGTTTAAGAATTAGCAGATTAAAAATTAGCAGAGCCAATCGTTCTACCGTTAAACAGCTTTACTAGTACCTGTCGGTAGATGCGTTTGCCACTGTCATTCAAATGAACCCCATCGGAGGTAAGAGCGCTCTTGAGGCTGTGATCGTTAAACAGAGGTTGGAGGTCTGACCCATCGAGTTGCACATTCTCCTGATCTGCCACTTGTTGAATTAAGGCGCTGATCTCATCTACTCGTTCGATTGGTCCTGCTTTGCTAGGGTCAAGACTAGCCGCGATCGTGGAATAAAAAGCAGGCAGCACCGTGATTTCTGTCGCGCCCATCGCTCGAACAATCGCGATCGACTGCCTTAAGTTATTGGTAAATGCTCTGTTGTCGATGACATACCAAGCGTCATTCGTTCCAATTGCAATAATTGCTTTTCTGCACTGCACATTGGACGCATACAGCATTTTTAACTGTTCCAGCATTGAGACCGAACTCTGTCCCCCGATCGCAAAGTTAAAGGTAGACTGTCCCAGCGAATTTCCTAGCCCCGATGAAATGGAGTCGCCAAATAAGCATCCTTTGAACTGACGATCGTGAACAGCATTGGCTTGTCCTTGCACTTTCAATCGCCACCATGCAGAAGACGGTAAGTTATCCGCATGAGGAGTCGCCATCGATAGTCCAGTTAGAAGTCCAGTCATTCCTAAACACAGTGCCACGGTTGCTAAAAGGCGCGGCTTGGCTAAAAGAGTTGACTTGAACATGGCTTTCATGCGGTCCGACAGATCCTTAAAATAAGTATTCCTATTAGGATTCCCACCTCAATGAATAAAATCGGGATGAAATCATATTCTCACTAAATAGCAAGATTATCATTCCACAGCAGGATAGAGATGCTACATTCTGGCATCTGTAATTTTCGGCATGATGTCATGGTAAAAGGGCTGCTCAGGCCATTCTCGATAACTGTTTCTCTAAGATCTTTCCACCTTAAATCTTTCTAAGTATGAATGTTTTTAGGCATTTAATTGCTCACAATGGCAAAGTAACTGCATCTAAAGAGAGCTTGTGAACGGAGACGAATTTGTTGAACAGATCCAGGACGTCCAAAAACGAGTGGCTGAACTTCAACAGAATACTGATCAATTGCCGCAAAAACAAAAAAGCCGGTTGACCGAATCTCTTGAACGGCTGACCAATGCCCTGCGAGACTTGCAGGTGGCAGAAGAAGCAATTCAACTGTTACTGTCTGCGGTGCAGCAGTCGAGAGACTCGATCGTGATTACGACTGCCAATCTCAACTCACCGGGTCCTGAGATGGTCTATGTCAATCCTGCGTTTAGCCGCATGACTGGGTACAGGATCGAGGAAAGTTTAGGAAAAACGCCCCGATTTTTGCAAGGCCCTAATACAGACCGTGCGTTACTTGACCGATTGCGTCAGGCGCTAGAGCAGGGCAAGCCCTTTCATGGAGAAGCAATCAACTATCACAAGGATGGCAGTGAATATTACGTCGAGTGGAACATCACTCCGATTCGGAACGCTCATCATGACGTGACTCATTTTGTAGCCATTCAACGCGACATCACCGAGCGCAAGCGCCTTGAGGAAGAGCGAGAACATTTACTCCGCCAAGAACAAGCGGCGCGGGATGAAGCAGAAGCGGCTAGTCGAACGAAAGATGACTTTCTTGCCATGCTCTCCCATGAGTTGAGAACTCCGCTCACTCCCATTTTGGGTTGGGCTAAAGTGTTGCGAACGAAACAACTGCCAGAGGCAAAGTTTCAAGAGGCACTAGAAACGATTGAGCAGAACGCCAAACTTCAGGCGCAACTTGTCGATGATCTGCTAGATCTCTCACGAATTGTGCAAGGCAAGTTGGCTCTTAATCTAGAGCCTGTCTCGCTGATTAAGCCCATTGCAAATGCGCTTGACACAGTGCGTTTTGCGGCTGATGCAAAGTCGATTCGGATCAAAACCAAGCTTGATTCAAACGTTGGGCAGATCATGGGTGATGCAGGTAGGCTCCAACAAGTGATTTGGAACTTACTCACTAACGCGATTAAATTCACGCCGTCACAGGGTTCAATCGCCGTTAACTTAGAGCGATCGCTATCTGAACCTAGCAGGGCGAATAGCATGGCTCAAATTACGGTTAGCGATACCGGGCAAGGAATTAATTTAGACTTTCTCCCCTTTGTGTTTGATCGCTTTCGACAGGAGGATAGTTCCATTACACGTCAGTTTGGCGGGCTGGGGCTGGGGCTATCGCTCTCTCGGCAACTGATCGAAGCGCATGGCGGCACGATCGCGGCTACTAGTGCTGGAGCAGGACAGGGCACAACGATTACGATCCAGTTGCCCCTCAGCGCTCATATGGTATCCAGCGCTCAGATGCCCACCGAACCGTCAGTGTTTGATTTATACGGTGTCCGGGTACTTGTAGTAGAAGATGAACCTTCTACCTTAAAATTTCTCGCGTTTCTCCTAGAGCAAGAGGGCGCGGTCGTCACAGGTGTTCCTTCTGCACAGGAGGCGCTTAGCGCCTTGGAGCAGGATCCATTTGATATTTTAGTCAGTGATATTGGGCTGGAAGGCGTCGATGGTTATGCCCTACTGCAGCAGATTCGCACCGCGTCGCGTTCCCATCAAGTTTCAGAATGCGTCCGCCAACTTCCTGCCATTGCCCTGACAGCTTATGCCTCCGAGAGCGGTCGTCAAAAAGCGCTTGAGACAGGATACCAACAGCATTTAGTCAAGCCGATTGAGCCAGAAGTTTTAATCCGCGCGATCGCGGCAGCTTTGAGTCGCCAAGTGTAGCAGTTCACCAGCCATCCTGACTTAGACCATCTTGATCCAAAATTTCTAAGTCTAATTCTGAAATATAGACGATCGCACTATCAATCTGTGTTGCCTTGCCACGAAGTTCCAAATCAAACCAGCCATCTCCTTGAGCATTGGCTCCTAGCAACGCCGACACTATATTGACGGTGAGGTGATAGTCCGATACCAATCGAGAGATGATTGGCTCCTGATGATAATTTTTGGGAATGCGTAACCGAATGCGAGTTACGATTGGACGCTGATCTGAATTAGAAATAATTGATGTTGCCATAATTGCCTCCTAAGCTAACCTCGGCAATGCCACTACAGGATGACTTGCTTCTAATCTACGGTTTTTCGATCGGGAAATCGTACTTAAGCAATAGTACCGCAAAATTTAGCACCCCGACCAGAAGCCAAAGAATTGCTTAGGGTCCTCAAACCTCTCCTGCTGGTGCTTGTGAATCCGCCACGCTTCAATCTCAGGTTAAGTACAGGAACCCAAGAAACGGCGGGTAGTGTTGTAGACCTGCTTGGCTTCGATGCCCTTCAAGGGCAATGCGATCGTCCAACCGTAGATCTACAACACTATCGAAACTGCGTATTCAGGTCTCCCATTTCTTCGAGAAATCAGAGACCTCTATTGGTGGTAGAGGTCTCTTTATTTAACTTGTCCCTTGTCAGTTAAGCCAGCGCTCCTCCGCAAGAACTTCCTGCCCCTGCTGTGCAGCCAAAGCAATGGCGACCCGTAACAATTTGTCGCTGTGCTAAACGATCGGGATCAAAGTCGCGAATGTGCCAAGGTTTCTGCTTCTCATCCTGACAGGTCAGATCCAACATTTGATTAAAATCGCAATCAAAAATTCGTCCATCCCAACCAATCGAAAGCGTGTTGCGGCACATCAACCCCTCAACCGTGGCAGGATTAAACGCATTTACCAGCACTTCCATATAACTCTGCAAATTGCCCGACTGCTCTAGCCATTCTAGATAGCGAGAAATAGGCATATTGTTGAGGGTGATCAAGCGATCGAAGGTCACGCCCTGATATTTCTCTAATCCTGCCTTCCATTCCTGCTCTAACTTCACTTGGCTACTAGCAAGAAACGCTCCAACCGGATTGCTCACCAGCGTCAGTTGCCGCTTGGAATCGCCTTTACCGTACCCTGCTGCATTGAGACGGTGAAGCGCCTCGATTGATTGCTCAAACGTGCCATCGCCTCGCTGAGCATCCGTGTTGCGTTGACGATAGTGAGGGAGAGAACAGACAATTTCGACGCCGCGATCGCCAAACCAACTCGGCAACTCCTCCATTCCCGGCAGCAACAGTACGGTCAAGTTGCAGCGATCGATCACCTGCTTGCCTCGCGCCACACACTGATCCACCAAGTAGCGAAAATGCGGATTGAGTTCTGGCGCACCCCCCGTAATATCAACCGTCTGTGCCTCTGTGCGGTCTAACGCCTGCAAGCACTGATCGACGGTTTCACGCGTCATATTTTCCTTCGTGCGATCGGGTCCTGCATCTACATGGCAATGCCGACACACCATATTACACAGTTTGCCGATGTTGATTTGAAAGATGTCCAACTTCGCAGGCGTTAATGCAGGGACGCCATGAGCAGACAGTGTTGCTGAAAAATCTCCTCCCTGTATGGTGTGCGACAGTGCAACCTCTGCTAATTTATCTTGTTGATATTGAGCCGATGCGAGAGGAGAACGGCGTCTGAGCAGGGATAAAGATTTAGTCGGAGTGCGATCGGAAGTTTGCATAATGTCAAGTGATGGATTTATAGGAACACGGTGTTTTTTATCTACAGTCTTTTAGCTACACAGTTTTTTAGCTACACGGTTTTTTAGCTACATTGTCAGCTTGTGGGCGTGATCGAGCATCTGCAAGCCATGAATCAGCGACGATCCACCCCGAATTGCTGTTGCCACATGCACTGCCTCTGTCATTTGTTCTAAATCCGAGCCTTGCTGCAAGCTTTCTTTGGTGTAAGCATCAATGCAGTAGGGGCATTGAACCGTATGAGCCACGGCTAGGGCAATCAGCGCCTTTTCGCGTTTTGATAGTGCTCCTTCAGCAAACACAGCCCCGTAGTATGCAAAGAACTTTTCAGCTAACTCTGGGTTGCCCTCACCAATTTCTCCAAACTTCGGAAGGTGTTCTGAATTGTAATATTGATCCATTGTTTCGTTTCCTCTGGCTATCTCTCAGCTTAGAGGATCTGATTTCATCTCACCCATAGTTCTAGTGAATGGATGGTACTCTTATGATTCCTCGTTCGGTATTAACGTTCACTGCAACGGCGACCGAAGCCCTGAAGCAGGGTGCTTTGGGTCTTGGGATCTGTTCGGTTGTGCTAGCGGCAGATCCAACCCAGGTAGATCAACTCATCAACACCAATGACTGTCAAGGCTGTGATCTCTCTAAAGCCAGTATTTATGGAATGGTGCTAGAAGGCGCTAATTTAACCCGCGCCAACCTGTCAGAGGCCGCTTTTCAGGGATCTAAATTGAATTTTGCCAACTTAACGACAGCTATTGGCGATCGCGCAAACTTTGCCCTTGTGCAACTTCAGGACGCAAACTTGCAAGGGGCAAATCTGCAAGAGGCAAATTTCTATGGTGCAGATTTGCGAGGTGCAGACCTTTCTAAAGCCAATCTTCAAAAGGCAGTGCTAGAAGGAGCTGATTTACGAGGTGCAAACCTCAACGGAGCAAACTTGCAAAACGCCAATTTGGTACGGGTGAAACTAGCTGGGGCCACGCTTGAAGGTACGACACTAACTGGCGCTCGAATGCCCGCCGGGTGGGAGCCTAAGAAGAATTAGCTCTTCATTTTGAGTAATAAGAATCTCTGCAACACAGAGTCCATGGAGCGAAACTTCAGTACTTCTGCTCTACAGTTTGCCATGATTATACTGATGTTTGCGAATAAAAACTTTATGAGGATGAAACTATCTAGAATTTTCGTCCGGATAAATACTACTTTGAATGTAAAAAATAATCAGCCTTAGTTAACTACTCAGTGTTTTTAGGGAGATTAAGCATCAACTCACCTTTAACGTTCAATCCTATTCCAGTTCAACACGTTTCGGTATTCTCGCAAATCGATTGCCGCTTCTAGGTAACTCAACTCACTCTTGTTCTACTTGTTCATAACGATTGAGTGATGAGTGTTGAGAAGTTTCAAGGGGATTAGCTTTGCGAAGCCTAAAGACTTGCACACCAGGGCGTGTCTTGAGCCGAAAGCAACATACAACTGCTCGCTATATTGGCTGGCAACTCAGCTTTACAAGGAAGATCAAGCCTTATGAATCCTCTGAGTGGAATCACCCACCTATTAGATCCACTATCTGTTGAATTAGCTCCTCGTCAAGCACTCGCTTTAGACATTCAATCTCCTCTCAATACTCTGGCTGCGCTTCGGTCTGCCCATTCAGTTAGTCCTAGTCCTACGCAAACTCCTAGTGCGCCCAACCCCAAACCAAGCCAAACGGTGGATGAGATTTTATTCATCGATAAGAAAGTGCCGGGTTATCAGCAACTAGAATCTGGTACGAGATCGGGCGTCATTATCATTGAACTTAATCCCAATCAAGATGGAATTGCCCAAATTTCAAACGCATTAGCGCAATTCCAGGTTCGTAAAGCGATTCATGTTGTGTCTCTTGGCGATAAAGGCGTTGTAAAACTGGGTGCAGCCCAATTATTCAAGAGTTCGTTAGGACTCTATGCCAGTGATCTTAGATCATGGGCGAAGTCATTTAATGAAGGAGTAGATATTTTAATGTATGGCTCAAACGTTGGAGCCGATAAAGCGCTGTTAGAGCAAGTGAGTGCCCTAACAGGGGCCGATGTTGCCGCGTCTAGCGATCGCACGGGAAGCTCAGCCTTGAGTGGCGATTGGGATCTTGAACAGAAAGTGCTGCGGGTAAACACAGGCGCAATCGCAACTCAGCTTGCTTTTCAGTCCTCTACTCTTCAGACTTACGCCGCCACTCTCTCCGCATAACCCAGCAGTACTGAAGACTCCTATAAACCCAATGCTTATTAAATCTTAATAAAACCCCAACAGAGAGCCGTGAGCCTATCACGGCTCTCTTGCTGTGTCAATGATCTAGGCAGGGGGTGAGATGTGCCCTTGCTCTGGGAACCATAAGAAAAGAATGAACTTGGGTATGCGTGGACGCATAAGGGGATTGGCATGTTAGTCGATGATTCATCTCCTGATACTCCGAGCGGGCTACTGGGTATCCGGAGTCGGATGCATTTTACCGGTCGGTTAGATGTCCACACGAGTGGGCAGCAGTGGAGTCTCTATCTTTATATGGGCCGGTTAACTTGGGCATCGGGTGGACCTCACCCCAGACGCCGATTGAATCGGTATTTAAACCAACATTGTCCTCAAATCGACGCAAATTCGATCACCGTTAGATTTACAGATGGTGTTCATGGGCAGGATTACCAAACCCTTGCAATACTTGTTAAGCGACAGCAAGTAACTCCAGAACAAGCCGTTGCTGTCATTCGGAGTACGATCGCTGAAGTGTTGTTTGACATTATCCAGCAAGAAGAAACGAAGCTCGTCACCTTCAAATCTGATGCACAAGATGTTCTCGACACTTCACTAGCGGTAGTGAATGCAGAACAACTGCTTGCCGAAGTTCAGCAGCTTTGGAACGTCTGGCGATCGCTCGGTTTAGCTGATCACTCGCCGAATTTAGCGCCTGTCCTTCGCCACCCTGAACAACTGCAAGAACATACCCCTGAGAAGGTGTATAAAATGCTTGTATCACTGGTGGATGGTCGCCGCTCTCTGCGGGATTTAGCAGTTCTGACGAAGCAAGATTTGTTGCAGCTAACGCGCCTTCTAGTGCCGCTTTATCGCAAAGGATTGATTGCTTTAACTAAAATTTCAGATTTGGCAGTTTCTGGAGTAGTGGGGCAATCGACATCGCCTTCAAGACTCGAGGTCACTACCCCAAAGCAAGGAATGCCGCTCCCTCGCACTCCCAGTGGAAGCAGGCCAACAGGTTCAGAAATTGCACCACTGATTGTTTGCATTGATGACAGTTTACGGGAATGCCAGGCTATGGAAAAAATCGTGATCCAAGGAGGATATCGATTTACTGGGATTCAAGACTCTGTACAAGCACTGCCGATCTTGCTAGAGCAAAAACCAAGTCTGATCTTCTTAGATTTGGTCATGCCTGTTGCCAATGGCTACGAGATTTGCGCTCAAATTCGTCGAGTTTCGCTATTTAAAGATACTCCAATTGTTATTTTGACTAGCAACGACGGAATCATAGATCGAGTTCGGGCTCGATTTGTTGGTTCTTCCGGATTTTTGGCAAAGCCTCCAGAAGCTGACCGAGTGTTAACGGTCATTGCAAAACTTCTTCGGGTGCAAAGCTAAGCACTGGTTCACTCCCATTTAAAATCGTGTTACGGAGAAAAAGAAATGAGTACTGTTCTGGTGGTTGAAGATAGCATTACTGAAATGCAGATTTTGAGCAATTATTTACATCAAGCAGGCTTAGCAGTTGTGAGCGCTCACAGTGGAGAAGAAGCGCAAACTAAACTTAGCAATTCGACCCCTGATCTCATTGTGCTAGATGTAATTTTGCCAGGTCAAAGCGGCTTTGAACTCTGCCGAGAACTAAAAGCTGACCCTCGAACCAATCGAATTCCAGTCATCATCTGCTCCACCAAAGATACCGATGTTGATAAGATGTGGGGCAACTTGTTAGGAGCAGATGCTTACATCCCTAAGCCTGTTGACCCAACTCTGTTCCTAACCACAATTCGACAGTTGATCAAGTAGAGGATTGAGTTCATGGCTGAGCTATCTGACATCCCTCCCTTGTTTTCTCCCTATGCATCCTCTATTGCCAGTCTAGAATCTTTACTTGCTGAACCAGCACCGATTGAAATTACGCAGAAATTTCTACGGTTTCGGTTAGAGCCAGATCACGTCGTTCTCGCCCCTGTGCAAGACGTGCTCGCTGTACTCACCATATCGATAACTGAGGTGCTGCCGATTCCCCACATGAACGAGTCCGTATTAGGCGTTCTGAATTGGCGCGGTGAGGCGCTGTGGTTGATTGATCTGTCAAATCAGATCGGATTTAACTCCTTGGTAAGAACAACAAAGCGTCTGTCAACTCTAACTATCATTGTTGTGCAGAAGAAATTGCAGTTGTTAGGACTAGCTGTTTCAGAGGTTCAGGATATTGAAGAACACGCTCCAGAGCAGATGCGTTCGCCCTCAAATGAGCTATTTGCGCCACGCTTGTTGCCTTTTGTAAAAGGTTACTTTCTGCATGAACACACCATCGTTTTAGATACTTCTGCTGTATTGGAAGATCCCCATTTACAAACTCACAAACTTAGAAATTCTAGCGCTGATTATTAACCCTACCTCAGGACATGACCATGCCCGACTCCCGCCACACTGATCCTACGTTGGATATGACTTCTCTATTTTCCTCGGAACCCACGTTAGAAGAATTTACGGCTAGTCTATCAAGTCAGCCCATGCAGAGCTCAAGCAAGCCTACGTTAGAATCAATGGCTGGAGTAGAGCCTGCGCTGCCTCAAAGCCGTAGTAATGGAAATGGTAACGGCAGTGTTAATGGTAAGACAGAGGCTCATAAAACGGGATGGGACATTCATCAGGTTGTCACGGCTCTAACGGGGTTAAAGTCAGAACTTAAGCAGGCAGGGCTTTTAGAGAAGCCAAATGTGCAGAATCTATTTCGTCAAGTTGCTGAATTTGCGGCAACCCAACCGAGAAAAGAAGGACATGTAGCATCGGCTCGTGAATTGCGCCATCAGCGTCAACAATTTCTTGCGATCGCGGCTCAAATGCGTCAGACTTCTGATTTCAATGCCTTGCTAAAGGTGGTTGTGAAGGTGGCGCGAGAAACCTTGCAAGCGGATCGAGCAATCCTCTATCGCTTTGATACAGATAGTGCAGGCAACGTGATCGCCGAGTCTGTGCAACGTGGCTGGACTCCTGCTTTAAATGAAACGCCGCCCATAACATGTTTTTGTTTTGATCAGCCAGAAGAGTATGTCAAACAGCAGGCGGTGCTGATCGAAGATGTTAACCGAGTTGACTTGATGCCATATCAGCATCAACTTTTAGAGCAGTTGCAGGTAAAAGCAAGTTTGAGCCTGCCGATTCTGCTTGCTGGGCAGCCTTGGGGACTGCTGGTGGTGCAGCAATGTTCTCAGACTCGTTTGTGGCAAGAAACAGAAGTGACGCTGCTTTACCAATTGTGTCTGGAGCTAGCTGTTTGTTTGCAGCAGTCTAACTTCTCATCTCGTCTCAATCAGCAAAACGAGAAGGAAAAAGCGATCCTCAAAGTGATCGATCGCATCCGGCGATCGCTCGATACCAAGACTATTTTTCGCACAACAACGCAGGAAGTGCGGCAGCTTCTAAATGTCGATCGCGTCGGAATTTACCGCTTTGAAGAAGACTGGAGCGGTGGATTTGTTGCTGAATCGGTTGCTCCCGGCTGGACTTCCGTGTTGCAAGACCAAGCCGATAATCCTGCCCTGCTAGACAATGTAAGTGATTGCAGCCTTGTCAAGTCGATGCGCGGTGCAGTCTCAAAGGCATCTGATACTTACCTCAAAGAGACTCGCGGCGGTAGTTATGCCGAAGGAGAGGGCTGTCGGGCGGTGTCTGATATTTACCAAGCTGGATTTACGCCTTGCTACCTCGAAGTGCTGGAACGGTATCAAGCACGAGCGTACATTATTGTGCCGATTATGCAGGATCGGAAGCTGTGGGGCTTATTAGCAGCGTATCAAAACTCTGCACCCCGCCAATGGGAGGCACCTGAGACGGCATTAATGACGCAAATTGGCATTCAACTAGGCGTGGCGTTGCAGCAGGCGGACTATTTGCAGCAGGTGCGATCGCAAACCGAGCAATTGAAAAAAGTAGCTGACCGAGAACGAGCTACAGCACGAGTCATCGAAAAAATTCGCACAACGTTAGATGTCAATACGATCTTTAGAACTGCTACGCAAGAAGTCCGACAGTTGCTGAATGCGGATCGAGTCTGTGTATACCATTTTGAGCCGGATTGGAGTGGTGAGGTTGTAGCTGAAGCTTTGACCGGGAACTGGGTGTCATTTATGCAGGCCCAGCAAGAAGATGCCAGTTTCCGTGACAATGCGATGGACTGCACAGCAAAAACATTGGGTGTCAGTAGCAGTGCAAAATTAACCGATACCTACCTTCAAGACACGCAAGGCGGCGCTTACACCAAAGGAGCAAATTTCAGAGCCGTCAGCGACATCTACAAGTCAGGATTTCCCTCCTGTTACGTCAGCTTCTTGGAGCGCTTTCAGGCAAGAGCTTACATCATTGTCCCGATCGTTCAAGGTAATCGGTTATGGGGGCTGCTGGCAGCCTATCAAAACTCAGGAGTGCGGGAGTGGGAAGCATCTGAAACTACGCTGATGATGCAAATTGGAACTCAGCTTGGTGTAGCACTTCAGCAGGCGGAATACACGCAGCAGATCCAGGCACAGTCGGAACAATTGGCAAAGGTTGCCGCTCGCGAACGCAGTTTTATCAACATTATCGAAAAGGTTGGCCAGTCGGTCATCGAGAAGATGCGTCAGGCTCAGGATGTTGAGACGATTTTCGCACAAACGACCCAACAGATTCGCCAATTGCTAGAAGCAGATCGAGTCGCAGTTTACCGATTTAACTCAGACTGGAGCGGACAGTATGTAGCGGAGTCAGTGGATGCAGGCTGGGTTCCTCTCGTAAAAAGCGTCTGGGAAGATACGCACCTCCAAGAAACTGGAGGAGGACGATATCAGAACCACGAAAGCTATGCGGTTAATGATATCTATACCATCGGCCATCACCCCTGCCACATCGCCGTTCTAGAGCAATTTCAGGTTCGAGCCTACGTGATCGTCCCTATTTTTGCAGGTTCTCGGCTTTGGGGATTGCTGTCAGCCTATCAAAACTCTGCGCCGCGTCACTGGGAAGAGTCGGAAATTAACCTTTTGAGCCAAATTGGATCTCAGTTTGGAGTGGCGTTGCAGCAGGCAGAGTATGTGTTGCAGATTCAGCGTCAGGGCGAGCGAGAGAAGATTCTATCGAGGGTAGGCGAGCACCTTCGACAGTCGATCAGCCTGATCGGAAAACCCTCTGACGCGAATACAGTTTTCCAAGTGACGACGCAAGACATTCGGCAGTTACTAAAAGTCGATCGGGTGGCACTGTATCGCTTTAATTCCGACTGGAGCGGCGATTTTGTTCATGAATCAGTTAGCAGTGGCTGGTGCAAACTCGTCGGTACAGAAGTGGGTACAAACGTTCGAGACACCTATCTCATGGAGACGCAAGGCGGACGATATCGCAATCGGGAAAGCCTTGCAGTTGATGACATCTACACCGCAGGTCATGCTCCTTGCCACGTAGAGCTTCTAGAAAAATTTGAGGCAAGAGCGTATGTGCTAGTCCCCCTCTTTAAAGGGCAACAGCTTTGGGGAATTTTGGGAGTTTACCAAAACTCAGAACCCAGGCATTGGGAAGACGCCGATGTTGTGTTACTTAATCAGCTTGCTGGACAGATAGGGGTTGCTTTAGAGCAAGTAGAAGCTTTGGAGAAACTGTGGTTTCAGGGCGAACAGTTAGCTGAATCTGCTGAACGGGAGAAAACTGCTAAAGAGCAACTCCAACAGCAGGTGATTCAGTTGTTGGCGGCGATTAAGCCTGTTTTTTCAGGAGATTTAACGGTTCGAGTCCCAGTTACGGAAACTGAAGTCGGCACGATCGCAGATGCGTATAACAACACGATTCAAAGCTTGCGAAAAATTGTTACTGAGGTTCAATCAACATCGCTCAAAGTGACGCAAACCTCTCACAATAGTGGAGGTGCGATCGCCCAACTCTCTCAACAAGCGGAGGAGCAGTTACAAGAAGTAACCCGGGCGTTGGATCAAATTGAGGGAATGGTGAGTTCGACACAAGCAGTGGCAGCGAATGCGCGGCAAGTCGAATCAGCTGTACAGCAGGCAAATCAAACGGTGCGTTCCGGTGATGCTGCGATGAACCGCACGGTAGACAGTATTATGTCAATTCGTGAAACGGTAGCGGAAACCAGTAAAAAAATTAAGCGCTTGAGTGAGTCGTCGCAAAAGATCTCAAAAGTTGTCAGCTTGATTGGCAACTTCACAACGCAAACGCAATTGCTGGCGTTGAACGCTTCTATTGAAGCAACTCGGGCAGGTGAGTATGGGCGAGGCTTTACAGTCGTAGCGGATGAAGTGCGATCGCTCGCTCGTCAATCTGCTGAGGCAACGCGCGAAATTGAGAAACTAGCCCAGGAAATCCAGTCTGAAACGAGTGCGGTTGCCACAGCAATGGATACTGGAATCCAGCAGGTGGTAAGTGGAACTAGCTTAGTGAACGAAACGCGCCAGCAGTTAACTGAAATTATTAATGCAACGGCTCAAATCAGTCAGTTCGTGCAAGGTATCACGCAGGCAACGCTGGCACAAACACAGCAGACGCAAGCTGTGACGCAAGCAATGACAGACGTGGCAACACTAGCGAACAAAAACTCCGCCCACTCGAACCAAATTTCAGCTTCTTTCCAAGAGTTGATGGCAACAGCACAACAGCTTCAAACAAGTGTGGGTGCGTTCAAAGTGAACTAAGAGTTCTGAGGTTCTGATGCTTGAGTTTTGAGTTGAACATTAGCTCATTCAAACCTTATTTCATTAGCTTCTTTTCATTGCTCAAAACTCGAAATTCAAACCTGATTTCCTATCATGTCTGACAAAACGATTCGCCAACAAACGTACTCGTACTTTCTAACGGAAGCTCAAGATTTGCTGCACAGCATTGAGCAAGATCTGTTGAGCTTGCGCCAGGAGCGCTCTCCTGCTAAAGTCCATAACTTAATGAGAGCCGCACATACCCTCAAAGGGGCGGCCGCTAGCGTTGGGTTTAATGACATTAAAACGATTGCGCACTCGCTAGAAGATGTGGTTAAAGCCCTCTATAACCCGGAGGTCGAGATTGATACCGAGCTAGAGACGCTGTTGTTTGAGGGCTACGAGTGCTTGCGCTTGCCCTTGATGAGCGCCATTAGTACAGATAATCCTGAGGTCAAGAGTAATCCAGCCGTTCTGGCTCAGTCAGAAGCGGTGTTTAAACAGTTACGCATAAAGCTAGGGCAACACTTTAATCCGGAGGCAGCAATTCCGTCTTCTACGGAGTTAGGGTTTGACATCACTCAATCGCTGTTTGAGACGGGAGTGCAAGAGCGGCTAGAGCAATTAGCGATCGCGCTCTCTACCAGCCCGCCTCAGCAGATTGGAGAAACACTACAAACTCAAGCAGAAGTCTTTTTAGGGCTATCAGAATCGTTAAACTTGTCGGGGTTCGGCGCGATCGCGAAGACGGCACTAGAGGCACTGAGAGTTAATCCAGATCAAAGTGCTGCGATCGCGCAAGCCGCGTTGACAGATTTCCGACAAGGGCAATTTGCAGTCCTTGAAGGAGATCGAAGCCGTGGGGGAGAGGTTTCTGAAGCACTAAAGCAGCTGAGTCACCGAAGCGTAGAGAAGGCTACTAGTCGGGTCGATCGACGGACTAAAGTGATGCAATCGTGGAATCGTTTCCTGCGGCTGCTTCACCGCCCTTTATGGACGGCCTCTGATTCCAAAACGATCCGATTAGCACAAGGCACAACTTCGGAGAAAATGGCTGTACCAAGCTCCAAAGGGGTTCGCGAAGCGAAGTCTGTTGGAACACCAATTCAGCCTCAACCTCTGGTAGAGCTTGAGACGAATAAGGATTCTCAAATTGAATTGGACACAGATTCGATTCAGTTAGCTTTACAAGAGTTAGAGCATTCTTTAGACTCCCCTTCATCTTTCGACTTAACGCCTGAAACATCTAGCGACGGACTTAGTACGCACGGCTTTGAGGTTTGGGATGACGAACCTCTGGAGACAACGCAAGCCGAATTGCAGCCATCTCAGCCACCAGCCCAACTGATTCAGCCATCTCAGCCACCAATCCAACAGCCCATCACTCAACGTCTGGCTACTCCGGTTGAGAATATGTCTCATTTGGAAGAGTCTTCTCAAATGGCAATGGTTCGGGTTAATTTAGAGCAGCTAGAATCGCTAAACTACACAACCAGCGAGCTTCTCATCCATCAAAATCAGCAAGTTTTGCAAGACGAGCATTTGCAACTCGTTGTAAGCGAACTAATGGAGGGACTGAGACGGCATCAGCAAACAATGCTGCAACTGCGGGAATGGGCAGATTGCCTATTAGTCTCTCCTGAAACTCTGGTGAACCGCCGCGATCGCCGATCAACCGCAGGCGATGGGCTAAAAATAAAATTTGATGCCCTCGAACTTGATCAGCACAATGAAGTGCATGAATTACTGCAATCTGCTTTAGAAGAGCTAGTACCGCTAGAGATGGAGGCAGAAGCCATCGAGTTGCGTGTGCGGCAAGCCACGATCGCACGCAGCCAACAAGGACGTCTATTAAACTACTTGCGCGATGACTTGATGCTGGCTCGCATGATGCCGATCGGCGCAGTTTTAAACCGTCTTCCGCGAATTGTGCAGCAGCTAACAGAAACCTATGGCAAACACGTTGAGCTGCGGTTGAGTGGGACGCAAGTTCTCGTTGATAAGGCAGTTGCCGAGAAATTATTTGATCCATTGCTGCATTTAATTCGCAATGCATTTGATCATGGAATTGAAGCGACTGAAATTCGTTGTCAGCATGGGAAACCAGAGATAGGATGCATCGCAATTCGGGCTTATCAGCAGGGAAATCGAACGCTGATTGATGTGCAAGATGACGGCGGTGGGCTGGACTTGCACCAAATTTGTCAGCGCGGTTTTGAGTTACGGCAATTACCTTCTGCTCAAGTAGAACAGTTTTCACCCACAGAATTACTGAATTTGTTGTTTGAGCCAGGGTTTTCGACCGCTAAACAGGTGAGTGAACTGTCTGGACGAGGCGTTGGCTTGGATGTGGTGCGATCGCATATTCAATCGCTACGAGGCAATATCACGGTTACATCGGATCTACATCGGGGTACTACATTTTCATTGCAATTGCCATTGACGCTGATGAGTGCGCGATTACTCGTTTGCCAAATTGGGCAGGCGGTTTATGGCTTCTTATCGGACGAAGTGGAACGGATCGTTGCTCCTAATGCGGAACAGCTTGAAGTGGTTGGCAGTACACGAGTTTTTCACTGGCAGCAAGGAGAGGAAGAATGTTCTGCTCCAGTGCATCGAATTTCTCAACTCGTGAGCTACACCACAAGGGTGGCAGTTCCGGAATCGACGCAAAACTCAATGCAAGAGATCGGAACAGTCTCTACCCCTTTGTTATTAGTACGACGGCAGGGAGAATGGGTCGGACTGGAAGTTGAGCGAATTATTGGTGAGCAGGAGTTGGTGATTCGACCCATGGGAACGACCCTGACGCCGCCGCCTTACATCTATGGATGTAGCGTGTTAGGAGACGGACGCTTAATTCTCGTGATTGACGGGGTGACGCTTGTGCAGCAAACCCTTCTTGCTAGAAAGAATTTGCTGGAAGTATCGTCTAAAGTTTCGCTGACGGAAAAGGATGAATTCCATGCTGTAGGTCTACCTCCTGAAATTGAACCAGAAGTTTCCGTTCAGGCGGCGGGCTGCGTTCTGGTGGTTGACGACTCCATTACGGTCAGACAAGCGCTGACGTTCACTTTTCAAGAAGCAGGATATAACGTCATTCAGGCGCAAGATGGCTTAGATGCGATCGCCCAACTCCAGCAGAATCCTAATATTCAACTGATAACCTGCGACGTTGAGATGCCCCGCCTGAATGGATTTGAGTTTCTCATGCGCTACAGCCAGCAATCTAAGCTCAAGCAAGTTCCGGTGATTATGTTGACTTCGCGAAGTAATCAAAAGCACCAGCAGCTTGCGGTGCAGTTGGGCGCTTCAGCCTATATGACAAAACCATTTTCAGAAGATGCTCTTTTGAGTTTAGTGAGTAATTTGATTAGAAAGGAAGTCATGTGATGACCATGTTAGCGCCGCGCTCTAAATCAACGTCAATTGAGACTGTGCTTAAAGTAATTGTTTTCTCGATCGCCGGATATCGGTTAGCTCTGCCGCTGGAGTCAGTGCTACGAGTAGTGAACGCGCCTGTGACTGGGATGCCATCGAGCGCAAATGAGCCCTTGAATGGGGTGGAGTTAGTTCATCTTAAACACTTGGCAATCTCAGTTCTCAATCTCTATTCTCATCTCAGCCTGAAGCAAGTGGACTCTGTTCCGCAATACGGGCAGTTTCTAATCGTGACGCAAGCTGGAGGAGAACTCTGTGCCCTTCGAGTCGATACGCCGCCTGATTTGGTTGAGTTAGATGCGGCTACACTTCGACAGTTACCTGCCCCTTATCAGCAACATCACCCGCTTAGTATCGCAAGTCGTGTAGCGGTGTTGCCTCAAGGTAAGACAACGTCCGTGATCTTTTTGCTAGATATGGAGCGAGTGTTGCAAGTGATTGGCGGTTGAACGGCAGGCTGTTATTTAACCACAAGCTGTTATTTAACCAATAGATTAACCAATAGAGTTTTCCAGATGTAGAAAGGGCTAAAGAGCCTGCCGACAAAAAACTCCATTTCGCAAGCAGCAACGAGATCAACCGAAAGAACGCGGCGATTTTTAAGAAAATAAAGGGAGATTTTGCGGAGGTCGTTGAACAGCAGGAACGGAAACATGAGCGGTCTTTGCCAAGGGCGAAACCGCAGCATCCTAAAGCGGTGCTGGCTCAGACCAATAGTGCGAAAGAAATTTAGCAGATACGATCGCTCAAGTCGCCACTCAGGAATTTGATGCACGATCGTCATGCTTGGGTTGTACCAGATTTCCCAACCTGCAAGCTTGATGTGCGACAGAGCTTCCGTTTCTTCACCTTTGAGCGCAAAGCCATTTTTCACTGGACCCTGAACAATTTGCTTAGAAGAAACGTGGTCTAACCAGACCTGTCTGCGGATGACGAGTCCTGCACCAACCGGAAGCCCCCGTTTGTAAGAATCATAGCGGAAACTGTCTTTCCGCTCCATGGTGGGCAAATAGTGAGCAATGCGATGAAAGTTTTGAGGCGGTTCGACTTCGTATTTTGGTAGAATCTGGCTGCCGTATGCGCCTGCGTTTGGGTGCTGTTGTCCAAACGTGTAGGCGGCCGCAACCCAAGTTAGAGTAGGGATGTTATCGTCATCGAGAAATCCGATCAGAGCGCCCTTTGCAGCTTCGATCGCGCGCCGACGCGCGATCGCGGCTCCTTGTTGGGGCTCAAAAATGTAGCGCAGTTCACAAGACTGATTCCATTCACTTTGATAGTGCTTGACAACTTCTGCCGTATTGTCAGTACTGTTGTTATCAACAACAACAATTTCCCAATGAAGCTCTTTAGTATCTGTTTGCAAGCGCAATTGTTCTAATATGGCTGGGAGCTTGCTTGCTGCGTTATAGCTCCGAATGACAATGGTAATATCTAACTGATCTGATGAGCAGGACATAGTATCGATACAGAATTCTGTATCTTTAAGTTGCCCAACCGGAGCAGTTTTGCCACGATTCGCGCAAGGAACCGCAAAAAAGAGACACCTGCATTGAAAGAATTTAGGTGTCTTTAGCCGTGGAATATTGACGCTAACTAGACCTGAATTTGAAAATGACTAGGTGTAAAGATCAGCTTTGGCGCGATCGCTCAGTAACACTGAACCCTTAGCATCCATGCTAAAGTCTTCTCCGGGTTCTAGCCCTTGGTGAATGAGTTGCTTGTAAAGCGTAATGGTTGTAATGCGGCGAATCTCTCTCATCACATAACCTGGAATGATTTGTTCGACTGCCCAGCAAAACGCGAGAGGATCTACCCAAAGAAGGCGCTCTAAACTAACAATCACGATTCCTGCAACATCTCGTAGGGTTAATTGGCATCTGAGACCAACGATGATAGATTTACCGATGTCAGCGTTGCGAGTCGCTAGAGCGCAAGTTAGTCTACTGATTTCAGAGTCTAGGTGCAGATGGGTTGTTTCTTGCACGGGCTGCTTTCTCCAAGGTTTGTAACGTTTCGTCAATTCGCTGGAATTTTGAAAAGTATACCCTGAGATAGATTTTTGGTTTAGAAGAAATAGGTAGTTTAACAAAAATTTTTAGTTTCAATCTGTAGAAAATAGATAGCTGTTAGGCTGACCTTTGGCTTGACGAAGAGATAGATTAGCTCTTTGTGATTGACAGTCTCAGAAATTTATTGCTTCTTGCGAGTCTAGGGAACCTGCTTTTTGCAAAGGTTCCTGCGATATGATTTGCCATAGACTGCGTGTGATTGGCAAAGAGCGTCTATCTCTTAGGAATTACGAGGAAGAACTTATGACTATCACCACCGATTTACGCGCTCTAAATCCGATTAAGTTGGGTTTACCTAACATTTGTGGTTGGGAAGCAGAAATTGCTTCCATTGTTCAAAGTACAGATCCGGTTTTTCTTCCCACAACCAATCTCAGTCTTGAAAGCATCTCGGCTGGATTTGCGTGTGCGCTGCACATGCATCAACCGACGATTCCCGCTGGAGCAAATGGCGAATTGATCAGCAATTTGCAGCACATGTTTGAGCATCCGAACGATGGGGATAACCACAATGCAGGCGTATTTGCGTGGTGTTATGGTCGCATGGGTGAGTTTATTCCTGACTTGGTTGCCCAAGGCTGTAATCCTCGCATTATGCTCGACTACTCCGGTAATTTGCTGTGGGGATTGCAGCAAATGGGGCGCGAGGACGTTCTGAACCATTTGAAACGAATTACCTGCGACGCTCAGTATCAGCCCTACGTCGAGTGGCTTGGCACGATGTGGAGCCATGCAGTAGTTCCGTCTACGCCCATTCCAGATATTAAATTGCAGATCCAAGCTTGGCAGCAGTATTTTGCCTCGCTGTTTGGCGTTGATGCCTTGAAGCGAGTCAAAGGTTTCTCGCCGCCAGAAATGCATTTACCCAACCATCCGGACACCTTGTTTCAGTACATCAAAGCGTTGAAGGAATGTGGATATCGCTGGTTGATGGTGCAAGAACATTCGGTTGAGCGGTTAGACGGATCTCAATTGCATCATGAACAGAAATATATCCCTAATCGCTTAGTAGCAAGAAATTCTAATGGCGAAACGATCAGCATTACGGCACTAATTAAAACGCAAGGATCGGACACAAAATTGGTTGCGCAAATGCAACCTTATTTTGAAGCGAAAGGATTGGGGAAACAGCAACTTGGTTCGGTTAGCATTCCGCCTCTTGTCACTCAAATTGCAGATGGTGAAAATGGCGGAGTAATGATGAATGAGTACCCACGAGATTTAGTTCGGGTGTATCACGAGATTCGCGATCGCGGTGAAAATCACTCCGGTACAGTCGCGATGAATGGTACGGAATATTTGGAATTGATTGAAGCGGCGGGTGCGATGCCTGACGAGTATCCAACCATTCAAGCGGTTCAGCAGCACAAGATCTGGCAACAGGTGGCTGCGGATCAGGCAATCCCTGAGAAGGTGGAAGAGGTCATTGCAACTCTTAAATCTAGCGACGATCGCTTTCACATGGATGGCGCATCGTGGACAGACGATCTCAGTTGGGTCAAAGGATATGAAAATGTTTTAGAACCCATGAATCGGTTGAGTGCTAAGTTTCATCAAAAGTATGATTCGCTCTTAAGCAGCAATCCCTCGGTAACGCAGCAAGCCGACTATCAAGAAGCACTACTCTGCAATTTACTATTGCAAACGAGTTGTTTCCGCTACTGGGGACAAGGCGCTTGGACAGACTACGCGAGGGAATTGTATCGACGAGGTGAGGCGTTGATCGAGAGTTGAATGGTGAGAGAAGAAACCTTGGATGCCTAAACAGGTTATCAGAATGGGTTATTCAGAACCTCACATACAGCATTCAAACTAGCAATCATGCAAACAAAACCAAATGCAACTATTTTGCTGTTAACACTTCCGCTCTGATCCAATTGATTAATTCTAGATTGACCTGTTCTGGGCATTCGTCATGAGCACAGTGCCCAGCATTGTCTAGCGTCACAACTCGGAGCTTCGGGTTGTAGTTAGAAAAGCGCTCTACTGAATCAAGTGGGATCATTCGATCTTCTTTGCCCCACAGCAGAAGTGACGGCATCTTAACGTTGCTAAAAATAGAGCGAATACTAGGACTAAACGTTGGACTCGCCATTGCTTTAAGAATGGCACAGAACGCTTGGGCTGAACCTTTTGTTCTCGCAGGCTTCACAAGGATCTCTAGTAATTCATCGGTCACTGCTTCTTTACAGGCGTAAGCTACGCTTGCCCAGTGCCGAACAATCCAGGGTTGCCGTAACACGTAAAACAACGGATACAACACAAGCGGCGATAGTAGAATCTTTTGGAGCGTACGGACGAAAGGACGCAACCCTAGCGGAATAGATTCATGGTGGCTAGAGGTGTCTGGCAAGCTAATCATAGCAACGCCTCGCACCATCTCAGGATGAGCGGCGGCAGTCGCTAGACACGTCAATGAACCAATCGAGTTTCCAACTAAAATAACTGGCTTATCAATAAAGGTTTTCCAAAAGTCATGCAGCTGTTCGACCCAAAGATCGACAGAGTACTCAATGTCAGGTTTGTCAGAGGCCCCAAATCCAAGCAGATCGATCGCATAGACGCTGTGAGACTTGGACAGGGCTGACATGTTTTGTCGCCAATGCCCAATTGAGCCGCCAAACCCATGTACAAAGATGACTGGAACCTGGCTACGAGGGTTGGGAAAAACTGTGTGGTGAACCTTCCAGCCATTCCACGTGAATGCCTGCTGATAGCCAAACCGCCGAATTCTCTCAAGGGTAGGAGCCACGTGCTGCTGCTCCTCGGCAGGTTTGAAGGCGCTATAGAGAACTTCTGCGGTGCCGTTGGAGTCAGGATTGAGCAACAACCAGCAGAGCGCGAGAAACGCGATCGTAAAAAACTGCGCTACAGCGATCGCAGGTGGAAGTCCATGACTAAACGCCGTCAGAATACGATCGCCGAGAGCCAATAACCAAGCTAGGTTGCCAAACTCCCAGATATCTCTGCGGAATTGAGCAATAAACTCAGAATTGACGGTAGGAATCTCCAAGCGATCGCTAAACATAGGACAACGCCTCTCAAGCAAGGTTGTAACTAAAAGCTCCGTGAGTTGGGAACTTAGGCAAATAAAGCCCAATTAAAAATAGAACTACCCTTACTTTGACGGACTTCTGAAAGCTTGCCCTCCTTCTTACGTTACGGATTTGTTACAGATTGTTTCTTCCCATTGACACCTCCCTGGATAGATTTTGCTTTCTGAAAGCTAATTTTAATGAGAAGTGTTCGGTATACCAACAATTCGTTGTAAGGATCATGCTATGAGCGGTCATGCAAGCAAAAAAGGGCAGTCTACAAAGCCCAATGTCAATCAAAACAGCAATATTGATACAGATCCAGGTGAAACGCCAACGGAAGCGGATTACTCGCGTGATGACCAAGATGTTACGCCTGTAAACCCGGACGCAATGGAAAGACCAGATACTCACTCTAACGAAAAAGACTAAAGAATAAATGCAAGAATACGACGCAATCATCATTGGGGCAGGACACAACGGATTGGTTTGCGCTGCCTATCTTTTGAAAGCAGGATATAAGGTTCTTTTGCTCGAAAAGCGCGAGATTCCTGGTGGGGCCGCAACCACTGAGGAACTGATGCCAGAAGATGCTCCTGGATTTAAGTTCAGCCCTTGCGCGATTAATCATGTTTTTATTCACTTGGGACCCGTCGTACAGGAGCTAGAGCTTGAGCGCCATGGCTTAGAGTATTTGTTTTGTGACCCCGTTGTGTTCTGTCCACATCCCGACGGGTCATACTTTCTAGCGCACCGATCGGTTGAAAAAACGTGTTCAGAAATTGAGCAATTCAATCCGCGAGATGCTAAAAAGTACGCTGAATACATTGACTTTTGGCAGCACATTATCCGGCTCGTTACGCCCGTTTTTAATGCACCGCCTAAATCGATCATTGATATTATCGGCAATTACGACATCAGTAAGCTAAAAGATGTGTTCTCGCTGACCGGATCGACGGATGGAACGCTGGATCTCATCCGGTCGATTTTAACCAGCGCGACTGACCAGCTAGAGGAGTATTTTGATTCAGAATTCGTCAAAGCCCCTTTAGCACGGTTGGCTGGTGAGCTAAGTTCGCCTCCATCGCAGAAAACAATGTCGATTGGAGCAATGATGTTGGCGTTGCGTCATCATCCTGGAATGGCTCGTCCGAAAGGAGGAACCGGAGCGTTAACGGACGCTCTGGTTCGCTGCGTCCGCAGTTTGGGAGGCGAGATTCTGACTGATAAAGCCATTAAACAGATCTTGGTGGACGGCGATCGCGCAGTTGGAGTTCGATTAACAAACGGTGAAGAATTTCGGGCGAAACGGGGCGTCATCTCTAGTTTGGATGCCAAGCGGGTGTTTTTGCACCTGATGGATGAGAAGGATGTCGATTCTGGATTGCGCGAGCGTGTTGATCGGCGGATTATCAACCGCAATGAAGCGATTCTCAAAATCGATTGTGCGCTGTCTGAAGCACCTCGCTTTGAGCATCATAATCATCGTGATGAATACATGATGGGATCGGTTCTGATTGCCGATTCTGTGAATCAAGTTGAGCTTGCTCATACCGATCCAGAGATTGGTCGCATTCCGATTGATGATCCTTCCATGTATAGCGTTGTACCTTCTCTTCTTGATCCAACCTTAGCTCCAGAGGGAAGACATACGCTTTGGATTGAGTATTTTGTGCCTTACCAGATTGCAGGTAAGGAAGGCACGGGCATGAAGGGGACGGGTTGGACAGAGGAGTTGAAGAACGAGGTTGCCGATCGCGTGCTTCAGAAGTACGCCACCTACGCGCCGAATCTTCAAAACTCGATTATTGCTCGTCATATCGAAAGTCCGCCCGAATTAGAAGACCGCACTGGCATGTTGGGTGGCAACTATTACCACTTGGATATGACGTTTGATCAGATGATGTGTTTTCGTCCGCTGCCTGAAATTGCAAACTACAAAACTCCGATCGAGGGGTTGTATTTGACAGGAGCAGGCACACATCCAGGCGGCTCGATTTCTGGACTGCCAGGCCGCAACTGTGCGCGGATCTTCTTACAAGAGCAGCGATCGCTCACGCAAACATTATCAGACGCAGGAGATTCGATTAAATCGGTTGCAAAATCCGTCTTTGGTGACTAGCACCAAGTCCAATTGAATGTGCTATTTGCCTAGAAGCTTGGCTGAATTGAACGAATTGATTCAAGCTTTTAGGCAAATAGTAATCGCAAAGCTGATTGCGGAAAGCAGGATTTAAGAACATTAGTTAGATCACGATTAACAATCTGTGGCGCAACATAGCGATAAATCAAAAATTGCTTGGAGAGTTATTAAATGAGCATATTAACAGTTGAAGAAGTAAAAACGCTAGTGCAAGAACCTAAAGAGTTGTGCGTTTCGATCTACATGCCCACTGTCGTAGCAGGAGCAGAAACTCGGCAAAATCCAATCCGGTTTAAAAACTTGATCAGGACGGCACAGCAAGCGCTAGTGGACAATGGGCTAGATGAAGATGCTGCTAATGAGTTTTTGCGTCTATGTAATTGACGAGATCGATCGGGATGACTTTTGGCAGCATCAAGATCGCGGACTGGCTATTTTTGTAGCAGATACCTTCTATCGTTACTACCAAGTTCCACAGGATTTCTCAGAACTTGTGGTTGTTACCGACCAATTTCACCTCAAACCGATTCTGCCGTTTCTTACAGGCGATGGACGATTTTATGTGCTCACGTTGAGTCAGAAAGACGTGAGATTTATGCAAGGCGATCGCATGAGCCTGCGGGAGGTTGAGGTTCTCAATCTTCCAACCAGCATGGATGAGGCGTTGCAGTATGACGAAACCGCCGGGGATGGACAGTTTCGTATCGGCACGACAAGCGGCGCATCGAATTTCACCAGTTCTCAACAGCCCGGACAGTTTCATGGACAAGGCAGCCCGGATCAAGATGACATCAAACAAGATTTGCTGCAATTTTTCCATGTTATTGATGATGCAGTTCACGAATTCCTGAAAGATAAACGTGCGCCACTCATTTTGGCAGGGGTCGAATACCTCATGCCGATCTATCACGAGGCGAACACTTATCCTCATCTCGTGACAGAAGACAACATCGCGGGCAATGTGAAAGTTGAGAAGCCAGAAGAATTACACGAAAAAGCATGGGCGATCGCAGAACCACTGTTCACAAAAGCGATCGACGACGCCGCAAATTACTATCACGATTTGTCGAATACTAACGTGACCTCAACCGACCTGAATGAAACGGTTCCTGCCGCCTATTATGGACGAGTGCAGCAGCTTTTTGTGGCGGTTGGAAGGCAGCAGTGGGGACGATTTGATGCCGAAGCAAACGAAATGCAAATCCACTCAGAGCCTGAGCCTGGTGATGAAGACTTGCTAGACGCAGCGGCGATTCAAACCATTGTGAATGGTGGTGTGGTGTATGCGGTTGAGCCTGAAAAGATGCCCGACAAGGCTGCGATCGCGGCAGTATTCCGGTACTAGATCTCATCCTAATTGCAGATTAAGCGCAACGGCAAATAGAAAACACTTGTAACATAAGTTCACTGAATTCAGGATATAACTCATGCAATACGATGAATTCATTAAACACGTACAAAGCTACACTCAAGCTGATTCCCGTGAAACGGCTGAGAAAGCAGTTGTTGCAACGCTAGAAACATTGAAAGAGCGAATTGTAGGAGATGAAGCTAGCCAACTAGCGGCACAGCTTCCAGAGCCTTTAGCAAAACATCTTAGAGGCCGTGAAGGTGAATTCGGCGACCACTTCAACCTAGAAGAGTTTTACAGCCGAGTTAGCCAAAAAGAAGGCGTTGATCCGTCAACGGCGGCTGTCCACGTTAAAGGGGTTTTCTCGGTGCTAAATGCGGCAGTGACGCCAGGAGAATTCCAGGATGTAAAAGCGAACTTCTCGAAAGACTACGATGAACTGTTTGCTCCCTCTGGAAACTGAGAGCATCTCCAATAGTTGGCTCTATCTTTTTAATTCAAGCTCTATCTTTCTAATTCAATCAGACTAATCCAATCAGATCAAAACAGCCTTACCCGAAGAGGGTAAGGCTGTTTTGATGAACGGCAATAAAACAAACTTACGACGCGCCTAACCAACGAGCCGCATCTTTGGCGTGATAAGTGAGAATTAAATCTGCCCCGGCCCGCTTAAAGCTGGTCAGCGTCTCCATAACGATTCGCTCCTCATCGACCCAACCGTTAAGCGCTGCCGCTTTTACCATCGAATATTCACCCGACACGTTGTAAGCCGCAACTGGCAGATTCGACGCTTCTTTGACCCGCAAAATCACGTCCATATAAGAGAGCGCAGGCTTGACCATTAGCATGTCTGCGCCTTCAGCAATATCGAGTTCGATTTCTTTGAGCGCTTCCCGCGCATTGCCTGGATCCATCTGGTAAGTTCTGCGATCTCCAAATTGGGGCGCAGAATCCGCCGCATCTCGGAACGGACCATAATACGCCGACGCATACTTAGCCGCATACGACATAATTGGAATGTCTTGAAATCCTGCCTCGTCCAAGCCTTCGCGAACAGCACTCACAAAGCCATCCATCATCCCAGAAGGCGCAATGATATCGGCTCCCGCTTTGGCTTGAGACACGGCTGTTTTTTTCAGCAGTTCCAGCGTTGGATCGTTCAGCACTCGCCCAGTTAAATCGCCTGTTTCGAGATAGCCGCAGTGACCGTGAGACGTGTATTCACACAAACACGTGTCGTTCATGACAATCAAATCAGGAACGGCTTCTTTAACGGCAGTGGTGGCTTTCTGCACAATGCCGCAGTCGTGCCAAGCGCCGGTTGCGTCTGTGTCCTTATCAGCCGGAATGCCAAACAGGATGATGGACGGAATGCCGAGATCGTAAACTTCTTTTGCTTCTTCTACAATCTTATCGATCGAGAGTTGAAAGACACCCGGCATCGACTTGACTTCATTCGCAATGCCATCCCCCGGAACGGCAAACAACGGATAAATTAAATCGCTTGTATTTAGAACAGTTTCACGCACCATCCGACGCAGTTGGGGATGAGTACGCAGCCGACGAGGACGGTGAGTTGGAAACATAGAGATAAATGCAGGCTTGAGCAGTGGGCAGTATCTTAAAAGTCTAAAACGTTCGAGGCTGCGATCGCTCGCCTATTCAATTACGAACTGTAAAGAAAATCATGAGAAAAGCGCCTCCAATTGGAGCCGCTTTTCCACAAGCTGGAATTTCAGAAGCTTAAGCTTCAACCGCAGTAGGATAAACGCTAATCTTCTTACCACTCTTACCGCGCCGTTCAAACGTCACAATGCCTTCGATCAAGGCAAACAGCGTATCATCGCTGCCCCGACCGACATTGTTTCCAGGGTGGAACTTCGTGCCGCGCTGACGCACCAAAATGTTGCCTGCCTTCACAACCTGACCGCCGTAACGCTTAACGCCCAAGCGCTGAGCGTTAGAATCGCGTCCGTTGCGAGTACTGCCTGTACCTTTCTTATGAGCCATGATTCCCTCTATTGCTTTCTCGTTGATCTTACCGTCTGTCAAAGAGCGGGGCTAAGTTTGCCTAGCCTGCTGCCGTCAGCGTTTCACCACCAATGGTGATCGACTCCACCATCAAGCGAGTCAACTCTTGACGATGACCGCGCTTTTTGCGAGTTTTCTTCTTGGGCTTCATCTTGTAAACGAGTACCTTGCGCCCGCGCAGATGACGCATGATCTTAAACTGCACTGATGCACCTTCTACAAGGGGTTCACCAATGCTAATGTCTCCTTCGTTGTTGACGAACAGCACTCGATCGATCGTGATTTGAGAGTCCGCCTCTCCGACAATCCGATTGAGGTCATAAAATCGACCGTTTTCGACGCGCAGTTGTTGTCCGCCTGCCTCAATAATCGCGTAAAGCATGTGTTTGTCCTTAGTAAAAGCCGTACAGGTTAACTCGCGTTTGCGAATTATTGGGACCTGATCCGAGCCAAAAAATAGTCAATCAGTTTACCAGTATCGCGAATATCAGTGTAAACTGTCAACCGATGATTACTTGAATAAATGATTACAGAGGACTACATAGCCTTTGTCGATAATTTCAAATTTTACTATGGTCGTTAAATGCTGTCGTAGTGCTTGTTTTGGCCTAAATCAGGAGTGTATGTAATGCAGAAATTAAGCCTTCCATACGCACGTATGTGTATAGTTAAACCCAACCTGGGCTAAATAAATGCGCGGCGAAGTACTTTCTATATCGACATGATTTGCTTCACGAGGTTGGCATTGAAGTTGGAACGATAAGGCTGAACCCTAGCAAGGGTTCTACTACAGGGTGCATTTGCCTTAGAAACTCCACCGCTCTAAATCTGCTCGGAGAAATTTATAGATGTCGAATCTCAATCTTGGCGTCCTAGAGGATGGCCTTAGCTTTAGCGCGATCGCAAATACTAGAAACACCACAACCGGAGCGACTGACTCAAATCTATTCAACGATTCTACTGGCTTACAAAATCTCACAGGCAGCAGGAATCTCTCCCGAAGTTCTGACAGCGGCCAAGGGCTACAGGCCCAGTATTACGAAGGTCAGGATCTCACGAATCTAAAATTAACTCGAATTGATTCAACAGTAGATTTTGACTGGGCATCTAGTTCTCCAGATGCTTCCCTTGAGCCAGAGCATTTCTCAGTTCGCTGGACAGGTCAGATTCAGCCCAAATACTCCGAAAATTACACGTTCTATACCTATTCAGATGATGGCGTTCGGCTGTGGGTTGACGGGCAACTCCTGATTGATCATTGGACGGATCACGCACCAACCGAAGACAGCGGAACCATTGCTCTCGCAGCGGGACAGAAGTATGACATCAAGTTGGAATACTACGAAAACACCGTGGGAGCTGTCTCAAAGCTCTTATGGTCTAGTGGCAGCCAAACCAAAGAGATTGTTCCTCAGAACCAACTTTATGCTCCAGCAGCAGATCGTGAGTCAACGCCAGCGCCAGCAGCAAGTTCATCATTTGATGGCATTACAACTACTGTAGATTGGGCAAATGTAGAGGGTTCAACCACAGGACTCGGATTCGGACTCAATGCTTTTCAAGGCTTTCGTCCTGAAAGCTTTAACAGTGCCGCCTACAAAAGCAATATGTCCTTGATGAAACCCGGGTTGATTCGGTTTCACAATGCCACTGCCATGCAGGACTCCAGCACCCCTGATGGATTGATTGACACGGCTCATCGCACCTGGGATACCACCAAGATAAAACAAGCGTTGGAGTCTTCATTTTCCTCGTTTGACGCCAGCAAACCTGAGCGCATGATCAACATTCCTACTTGGCCTAGCTGGATGGATGCTAATAACGATGGCTTCCTTGATGTCAATCAGTTCGACAATTACGCCCAACTCTGTGCCGATCTGGTCAAAATCGTCAACCAGGACTCGAACTTCAAAGTTAAGTATTGGGAAGTCACCAACGAGAAAGACGACTCTTATTTCACTCCGTTTCACACTGAAAGCGGCTGGGGTGGACTCAAAAACCCTGCCCAACCCGATCGTCTGAATGAGCTGATCGAGATTTACAATAAAGCGGCTGTCGCGATGAAGCAGGCTGATCCCACAATTCAAGTTGGAGGACCGGGGATGGCACGGTCAGATCTGCAACCGTTCTATGTCCCCTTCATCCAGGGCACTAAAGCGAACCTTGATTTCTTTACCTACCATCACTATGCCACGGGTAGTGCTTCCACAGCCGACTCCGAAATTTATGATGGTGCAATGGCGATCGGGTCGAGAACGGCCTCGATTGTTCAAGCACTGAAAGAAGCAAGTCCGACGCGAGAAATTCCAGTCATGTTAGGCGAGTACAACATCAGTTGGACGTGGCAGACACGAGACCCACGCATGACGACTCACAAAGGCGTAGTATTCGATGCTTTGGCGATGGTGAGTGCTCAGAAGAACGGGGCAGTAGCGGCTCTGGCATGGAATGAGAAAGATGGCACCTATGGCAAGATGGGCGATCAGAACGATTTGCGGCTAGGCGGAGCATTTTTGCAGGTGTTGAACAATCGCTTGGTGGGCGAGCAGGTGGCGAGTTCGAGCAACAATGAGAAAGCCGTTATGACCTTTGCCGTGAAGAACTCAGCGTTAGGGTACAAGTCGTACTTGCTGATCAATCATTCGGGTACGACCCAAGCGGTGCAAGCAGATGTTAGTGTCAGCAATCCAGGAACGCAGATAGAGCAATACGAGTTCTCAGAGGCAGGGTCAATTCAGAAGACCGTGAGCTGGGATGCAATTAGGGGAGGCATGACCTTGCCGGCTGACTCTGTAACCTTACTCACTTTTGCCGATTAGTCTCGATCGGTTGTATTCACAGAATAGTTTTATCTTTGAGGGGTCAATTTTTGGCATTGTTGTGTTGCAGAGATTCGTTGATGGCCCCTCTTTTCGTACTTTAAATTAAGCTTCTAAAGAACATTGATGCGTTTTTTGCCTTGTACACTAGTAGATACTCGCGGGCTTTCCCTAATTTAGTGTACTTATGTCGAAGCAGCCAGACGCCGTCAAGCACAGTGACTTGTTAAATCAGGTTGTCCTCGAACGCCGCTCAATGCAAGAATTTGGACAACTTGAGGTGCTGTGGACTTACCCTCAAATGCATCGCGTGTTGGGGTTTATCTGTCGATCGGGCTGGCTCGGCTCGAAGAAAACGGCCTTTAATTTAGATCAATTAGACGCGATCGGGGCGAACGGAATCCTGGTGAACTCGAAGCCAGTGGACACCGACGCTGAAAAAGTTCGTCAGATTGAATCGTTAGTGGGCTGGGAAGTCTGGACAGACAACGGCGAGCGGACTGGAAAAATTATTGATTATTTATTTGATCTCGAAACAGGCGAGATCGAGCATTACCTCTTTACCTCCAATAGCTTAGGCGGCATTGCGGGAAGCATTTACATGTTGCCCTTTAACTATATTCTCAGCTTTGGCAATCGTCGCGTGTTAGTGCCTGCGGGCGCAGCGCGATCGTTTGCGCTTTACCGAGAAGGCATCCAAGAAAAGTTCTCAAAAGTCACTGAACTGTTAAAAGAAGAGAAGATCCACCTGACCCAGGATGTGCGATCGCTGTTTGGGCAAGCCAAGGAACGAGCCAAACTGGTTGCTGAACAAGCGAGAGAAAAAGCTAGAACTGTCGTCGAGCAGGTCGATGGCTTGATTGACGACATTGATCTAGACGATGCCTCACAACCCCCTGTTTCTACCAGCCGCAATGAACCCGCTCCTTGGGACGACTGGGACATTGACGCTCCCAAACCTTCAGTTCAAGAACCGCTCAAAAAGCCTGTGAAACCGCCGCAGCCTAAGCCCTCTAAAGATTTGTGGGATGACGATGATGCTTGGCTTTAGCTCCATATTCCTCTTTCTGACCGACTACTTTCTGACATACTAAACTTTCTGACATACTAAATAGATACCCAACGACATTCAGGAGATATTGCTTGAGTAACGCTGGTCTGCCGGGAAAACCTCCCAAAGATTCAAATCCCTCGTTTGATGATATTCCGGTTGCTGAGCGTGAAACCGTTGAAGTTCCGTCAAAGCCGCGTCGCAATTTGACTGGATTGATTGTGGGAGTTGGCGCGATCGCGCTTGCTGCCTCTGGATTGGTTGCTTATCAATATCGCTCTGCTTTGTCTTCGATCGCGTCTAATCCGATCTCCCCCAGTCCTGAAGCCTCTCCCAATGTCAGCCCAACTGATGCCGATGGGCGACTGCTCAATCACTACACCTATGCCGAAGCGCCTCAATCTGAGCTAGAGCCAATTAGTGACGATGGAGGGATAAAGCTGCGCTCTAGTGCTGCGAAAGCTTATCGAGAGATGGTCAATGCCGCTTCAGCCGATCAGGTTGTATTGGTTCCACTCTCTGCGTTTCGATCGATCGCTGAGCAGCAAGACGTGTATTTCAATGTGAAAGCGGAGCGCAATCAGAGTGTCCAGCAACGAGCAGAGGTCAGCGCACCGCCCGGACACAGCGAACATCACACGGGATATGCGATCGATCTTGGCGATGGTAATACGCCCGCAACAAATCTAAGCCCTACCTTTGAAGAAACGGCTGCCTACAAATGGCTGCAAGCCAATGCTGCTCGATTCAATTTTGAGCTTTCGTTTCCAAAAAATAATCAGCAAGGCGTAACCTACGAGCCTTGGCATTGGCGGTTTGTTGGCGATCAGCAGAGTTTAGAAACATTCTACAAAGCTAGACAAAACAAAGAACAGGGAGCTGAAAATACGAACAAGGGTTAAGTAAATCGGCTCTGCTTTAGTTTTCTTACCGTTTATCTCTATGAATCAAACTGGATTAAATCTCGCTGCAATTTCTATTTTCGCAATGACGCTTTCAGTGTTGCTGGGTCCATTGCTAAACATCTCACCGTTTGTTCCTGCGATCGCAGTCTTCGGTGTCTTGAGCGTCGCGACGCTTGATTCACTGCAATGGCAAGGAAAGTTTGGTTCCGTTGTCCTAGATTGGTTCGCCAGTTTCTCACCGGATCACCGCGATCGCGTGATTCATCATGAAGCAGGGCATTTTCTCGTAGCTCAACAGCTTGAGATTCCAGTTGTGGGCTATACCCTCAGCGCTTGGGAAGCGATCAAACAGGGACAAGCCGGGCAAGGCGGTGTTCAGTTCGATACACAAGAACTTGATCAGCAATTGCAACAGGGCAAAATCTCGGCGCAATGGCTCGATCGCTTCTGCACCGTTTGGATGGCGGGCATCGCTGCAGAACAGATCACGTACGGAAGTTCGGAAGGTGGCAGCGACGATCGCAGCAAATTCCGGCAAATCTTGATGCAGTTGGGCATGACAGCATCAGATATCGAACAGCGAGAACGGTTAGCCGTTTTGCGAGCAAAAACGTTGCTGCAAAATCACGAATCGACTTACGAGGCATTGGTTACTGCTCTGCAAGAACGACAAACGATCGAATCTTGCTATGAAGCCATTCACGCCACAATAGAGGCATGAATGAGAGGAGAGGCATGAATGGCGTCTCAAGGTACCTTTAACCAAGAACCAAGGTTGGAATTGCAATGGTACAGACCCCTTCTAAAGCGCTAACGATCGAAGAGTTTCTGCAATTGCCAGAAACTAAACCGGCTAGCGAATACATTAACGGTCAAATCATTCCGAAACCAATGCCTCAAGGAGAACACAGCGTCATTCAAGCCGATTTGGTCGCAGCAATCACACTATTGTTAAGCCTCAAAAGATTGCGAGGGCTTTGCCTGAGTTACGCTGCACCTTTGGCGGACGAGCGATCGTTCCTGACATTGCTGTGTTTACCTACAACAGGATTCCTCGAAAAACTAACGGAGTTATCGCAAATCACTTCACGATCGCCCCAGATTGGACAATTGAAATTTTGTCGCCTGATCAACGTTCGACGAGGGTGATGGACAAAATTTTACATTGCTTAAGTCATGGAACTCAGATGAGTTGGATTATTGATCCGGCTGAGCAAGCCATCTTGGTTTACCCATCCCAAAAGCAGCCGATTTTAGTTTCTCTAGCAACCCCAGAATCTTTTGTTTCCGTTCCTGAATTTGCTGAAGCAGTGAAATTAACGATAGGTGAGATTTTCGGGTGGTTGTCTCAGTAGAGATGAGCACTACCGATGCAAGCTTGTTGGCAGAATTAAGTTTTTTGCTACCTTAAACGTAATCATTACGAGTTCATTTTAGGACGAGGCACGAACTCTAACCCATAACGGATGAGACACCGCCTCAACTCACTCAAAATTCTGATACATTCTCACGCTCTATAGGAACTTCTCTCATGGTCAAATTCGTTGGTATTGCGGGCAGTTTGCGCCCCGAATCGTATACCTTTCAAGCCCTGACCCAAGCCGTAGACCGCTTAAAAGCCTTGGATGCAGAGGTTGAAGTGTTGGATTTACGCACAATGAATCTGCCGCTCTCAAATGGCGGTAACGACTATCCTGATCATCCTGATGTAGAACGATTGCGGACGGCAGTGAAAGAGGCAGACGGTTTGATTTTGGCTACCCCGGAGTATCACGGCAGTGTGAGCGGCGTGCTAAAAAATGCGCTGGACTTGATGAGTTTTGACCAACTCGACGGAAAAGTGACGGGACTGATTAGCGTGTTGGGAGGACAGCCCAACAGTAATGCGTTGAATCATTTGCGGCTCATTATGCGGTGGGTTCACGCTTGGGTGATTCCAGAACAGGTGTCGATCGGGCAAGTTTGGAAAGCGTTTGGACAAGATGGCAAGCTTCTTGATGAAGGTCTTGCCAAACGATTTGATCAGTTCGCCCAAAGTCTCTTGGATAACACTCGGAAGTTAAGAGGATAAGTCAGGGCTAGACAGATGAATTTGCTGTTGAAGTAAGGAATTGAACCGATGACGCAATCAGTTGAGGCGCAGGCTACGTTTCCGGTGGAAAATGCTCAGGAATGGGATTTGTCGGATCTCTATCGAGGATTTGATGATCCGCAGTTAGAACAAGATTTACAGACGTTGCAGAAGCAGGCAACCGAGTTTCGAGATCAGTTTCGAGGTCGAGTCAATACGCTAGCTCCCGAACAGTTGGCGGAGTGCTTTAAAACACTGGAAGCGATCGCAGAGAAATCTGGCTACCTCTATGCCTTCCCATCCCTGATCTTCTCAGCGGATACTCGCAGTACCGAAGCGAAACAGTTTCTCGATCGCGTCATGGAAGCATTGACTGCGATCGAGAATCAGCTCCTATTTTTCGATCTGGAGCTGCAAGGCATTGAGGCAGATCAATTCGATCGGTTGCAGCAAGCAACGGTTCTCAAGACTTACCAGCATTACCTGAATCGGATTGCAAATTACCGCCCGTACAAGCTCTCAGAAGCTGTAGAACAAACTCGTAATCAAGACAGTTTGACCGGACGGCAGGCATTTATTCAACTGCGATCGGTGCATCTTGGCGAACAAGAATATGAGCCTGTCACCACGACGGATAGCAAAACGGCGAACACCGACGCCGAACTCAGTGCATTACTCTATCATCCAAACCCAGAGACGCGGTACGCGGCGTATCAATCGGTTCGCAAGGTGATGAAGCAACACAATTCGCTGTATGGCTACATCCTCAACACCGTCGCGCAAGATCACAAACTAGAGAATCAGATGCGCGGCTACCCATCTACTCTGCACAAGCAACTGTTAGCCGATGAAGTGTCTGAACCTGTGTTTCGGGCCATTATGGATGGTACAGGGGCGCGATTTGATCTGTTTCAGCGCTACTATCAGTTGAAAGCCAAGGCGATCGGGCAGACCATTCGGACGTGCGATCTCTACGCACCTTGGGACACAGGGAACAATCAGACCGCAGCGATTAGCTACAAAGCTGGAGTAGAAACGCTTCTAGCGGCATTAGATCAGTTTGATCCAAATTATGCCCGTCGTGCTGAAGAATTTTTTCTAAACAATTGGGTGGATGCGAAAGTGCGCCCCGGCAAGCGAGGCGGCGCGTTCTGCTCTTACACCTACGGCAAACACAGCTATCTGCTGCTGTCTTACACCGACGATTACAATTCGCTCTTCACCCTTGCCCATGAAATGGGACATGGACTGCACTTTGAATGGATTGGCGATCGCCAGTCGTATTTCAACAGCAATCCGCCGATGGTGTTGGCAGAAATTGCATCGACGTTCAACGAACTGCTCTTGCTCGATTATTTGCTGAAGCAAGCAGAAGGCGACAAGGCATTGACAAAGACGCTGATTACCCGGCAGTTAGAAGATCAGCTCAATCTACTGTTCCGGCAAAGTACGATCAGTCGATTAGAATTGGCAGTCCACGATCGCGCGGCTCAAGGCAGTTTCGACCAGAGTTTTGTGAACGCAGAATGGATGAAGTTGTACCAAGATCTCTGCGGCGATGCGGTGGAAGTGCTGCCTGAACATCAGTACGATTGGGCGCGAATTGGACATATTTACTTCAAGCCGTTCTATTGTTACCAGTACACGGCGTCGAATATTGTCAGCTTGGCGTGCTATCAGAAATATCTTGAGGTCGGCAAAGCGTTCATTCCAGGTTATCTAGAATTACTGGCGTCTGGAGGCAGTATGGATCAGGTTGCAGCCTTGCGGCAGTTTGTCGGCGTCGATATTGAAGATGCTGCCACGATTAAAGGGGCATTGACCTATGTGGAGAATTTGCTGAATCAATTGCAGGCAACTCTTTAATAGTGACTTGTTGCTCCAAAAGAATTAGGTTAGCAAAAGATTCTTTTGGAGCAATAAGTCAGTCGTTAGAAACTCGTGGCCGTTTAATGGTGATTAGTCCTGCGATCGCAATCAATCCCAGCACAACGGATGGCTCAGGAACCTCAACTCGTTTCGGGGCTGGCGGTACTTCTGACTTGATGATCACCTCATCCTTTGCGCGAAGTGCACTAAACGAATTCACACGAGGCACTTCGCGATAAAGGGGTTGCCGAACAAGCAATGAGTGTCTGGAGCCAGCTTGAAGCACTTGCTGAGGTGTAAAGTCTTTTGCTGAGGGGAGGGATTGTTTTTGGCGCTCCTCGTCAACGTACTCATCATATGGTGTTGCTTGCCGAACGCTGAGACTCGCTAGCGTTCCAGCCTGAGCAGAAGCAGTCATCATCCCCATCAAGGAAAAAACGGCTGCTACATAATAAACTTTGGGCAACGATCGTTCTTGCATACGCTAAGGGCAATGGTCGAGCATTAGACTAAGTAAGCTGCAAGTGAGCTTACGAGAATACACCCCAAATCAACCTTGAATTTACAATTCAAGCCGTAGATACCGCAGAAGCTTGAAGCAAACCTTGTACCGAGACTGTAGCCTCAGCAGTTGCCTCTTAGTGTAGACAAAATGGGTACGAAAGATTACAAAGCCAAGACTAAGTATTTTCCGCAAAAATCAAGAATGTGTGAAGTTGAGTCGAGCTTAGAGAAACGTTGCAATGAGATCGACAGCTTCCTCTAGGATTTCTGGTTCATGCACCAATGCAAAGCGCACATAGCCTTCCCCTGATTTTCCAAACCCTGAGCCTGGCGACACCGCTACACCCGTTGCCTGTACAAGTTCCGTACTGAACCGAATCGAATCTGACGCCCATTGCGGCGGTAGTTTTGCCCAAATATACATCGTCGCCTCTGGTGTCGGAACCTGCCAACCGATGCGATCGAGAGCTGCAACAAAGGCATCCCGTCGCCGCCGAAAAATCTCGACTCCTTTCTGTACGCCCATTTGCGAACCCGTTAGAGCTGCGATCGCGCCGTTCAAGATTCCCAAATACTGATTAAAATCCACGGCCGCTTTGACTTGCCGCAACGCGCGGATCAGGTCTGCATTCCCGATCGCATAGCCGATCCGAAACCCGCCCATGTGATAGGACTTTGACATTGTAAAGAACTCAATCGACACCGTTTTTTCAGGATCAGCCTGCAATATCGAAGGAACGGGCGTTTCTCCAAAATATAAATCTGCATAGGGAAAATCATGAACCAGCACAAGATCGTGGCGCTGACAGAACGCCACCGCTTCCTTAAAAAACGGCAGCGGTGCGATCGCGCTGGTTGGGTTGTGCGGATAGCTCAACACCATCATGCGGGACTGTGCTAAAACCGCGTCTGGAACGTCCTCTAGCACAGGCAAAAAGTTATTCTTTTCCAAAAGAGGCATGGCATAAACCTGCCCACCCGCGAGATACACGCCCCCCACGTGAGACGGATAACCCGGATCAAGCAACAGCGCAAAATCACCAGGATTCAACACCGCTAATGGTAAATGTGCCGTTCCTTCTTGAGAGCCAATGAGTGGTAAAACCTCAGTTTCTGGATCAACGGGTATGCCAAATTTATGGGTGTACCAACTTGCGGCAGCTTGCCGAAATGCTTTAGTGCCGTTAAACAACAAATAGCCGTGGGTCGCCGGATCGTGAAGTGACGCTGCGATCGCGTCGATCACATGTGCCTCAGCCGGCAAATCAGACGATCCCAACGACAAATCAATAATGTTCCGTCCGGCGGCTTTGGCAGCGGCTTTTGCCCGATCCATATCCGCAAATACATTGGACTGAAGCCAGTCTAGACGTTTGGCAAATCGCATATCGGGTCACGGTTCTTACGCCGTCAATAGATTTTGGGTCACGAGATCTTCAAGCTTTTGTTTATTGATCGCCCCTTCGGTTGACTTCTTCATTTCGCCATCTTGAAACAGCCGGAACGCCGGAACGCCTTCCACCTTGTACTGAGCAACCGTTTCGGGGTTTGGATCAACTTCCATTTTGATCACTTTGATGCGATCACCATAACTGCTGGCAATGCCATCAACTAACGGAGCCGTCAACCGACACGGACCACACCACGACGCCCAGAAATACACGAGTACAGGCTGAGTGGCATCGAGAACTTCTGCCTTAAATTCGGGATCTGTAATGACGCGAACGCTACTCATACTGCATGGGATACTTAACAACTGCTTTACATAATTTTAAGCCCTAGCTCTCTCATTCGTGAAAGGAAAGCTAGGGCTTGTCATGGAACATTACGAAGAGGTTCAATCTGCCTCTAGAGATTATCTAGCTGCTTTTTAAGATCTTCGAGTTCAGAATCAACCGCCGCATCTCTAGGCGCTTGGGTCTGCGTTTGAGGAGCGGCCTGTCCTGGCAATGCGGCTTGCGGTTGAGCTGAGCCTGCCAACATTTGTTGCTTCATCGCTTCGAGTTCGAGATCAACATCGCCCGATTCTAGGCGAGCAAACTGCGATTCGAGATCTGCACCCGCTAACTCGCCTGCTGCCTGCGCTCTCGCTTCCGACTGTAACACTTTGTCTTCCATCCGCTCAAAGGCAGCCATTGCAGTGCCAGTGCCCATGTTGCTGACCATGCCTTGCAGTTGCTCTTGAGCTTTTGCAGCGCTGGCACGGGCTTTCAGCATATCCTTCTTGGTCTTCGCTTCCGAAATCTTGCCTTCTAGGGCAATCAAACTGCGCTTGAGCGTCTCGACCTGGGTCGATTGCTGATCGAGTTGACCTTTCAGGGCGTTCGCGGTTTCGGTGTGGGTTTTCTTGCGCTGCAAGGCTTCACGAGCGAGATTTTCATCGCCTTTCTGCAGGGCAAGTTGGGCACGTTGCTGCCAGTTGTTTGACTCCGATTGAGCTTGGTTATGCTGCTGCTGCGTGCGTTTTTGGCTAGCGATCGCAGTGGCGACAGCCTGACGCAGTTGCACCAGGTCTTCCTGCATGTCGATCACAGCCTGCTCAAGGATCTTCTCTGGATCTTCCGCTTTGCTCACCATGTCGTTAACATTCGAGCGAACCACACGGCTGATACGATCAAATAACCCCATAATTCTGTTTCCTTTTGGCGTTTCTACATTAAGTATGCCGTTGACACCTACGTTAGCCCACCCTTCTCAAATTAAGAACTTGTTTAAAGTTACGCAGACTAGAACTTTAACGTAGGGATTGCCATTCTCACCACCACTGCTAGAAATACCATCAGTAGTGTCAAGACATGCAACTTGAACAGGCTCTCTCTTAGTTTAGAATTTCAAAGTAAAATCGGCGAACTGATCTGAATTTCCTGCGGTGTTCAACCGTTCCTGCCTGGGATCAAACGATTGGTTATGCAGCCGAACACTGTATTATTAGTGAAGCAAAATTATTATTAGTGAAGCAAAAAATTAGTAGTGAAGCAAAAACAGTAGAGCAATCAGGAAACAGAGGCAGTGGCTTTGAAGTGGTAACTATTATCATCCACAATTGTATGAAACCGATGAAACCCTTACTCTACTTGAGCGTTTTAGTTGGACTGAGTGCGGCTTCTCTGACATTGCATCTAAATGCAGCAAACAGTGCCCAAACATCACCTCCTGCAACTCGTTCCGAAGAATTTAGAGTGGTTGGAACTGAACCTTTTTGGGGAATAAGCGTTGGCAAGCGTGGAATCGTCTACTCCACAACAGATTCAAAGCCGAGATCGTTCCCTTATTCTGCACCGATGACTGCTCAAGGGCGTCCCGCTGATCTTGTTCGGGTCTATCGCTTGCAGAGCAAACCGAATACGAACAATGTTCTGGTGATCAAAAAAGTCGCCGCCTGTAGCGATAGCATGTCTGACAAGCAATATCCCTACTCAGCGACTCTGATCTTAGACAACGCAGTACGAGAAGGATGCGCTGAGAGAAAATAGTGGCGTTAGTTGCGCTAAAGTCGCAGACGCAGTTCAACTCGGATCACTTTCTGGTTCTGATGGCAGCTTTTGCCCTAGCTTTGGTTCAGTGCCAGCCAGCAACCGCCCAATGTTGGTGCGGTGTCGCCAGATCACATAGATACCGCCTGCGATCGCAAACAAGCAGTAGGGCAACGGTTGCTTAAAGATAACCATCAGAATTGTGGCGGCGATCGCGCCTGCGATCGAACTAATCGACACAATTCTGGTGATTGCGATACTCAACCCAAACACGCCTAGTGTGCTGAGTCCCACCATCGGGTTCATTGCCAGCAGAATGCCTAAACTCGTTGCAACTGACTTTCCTCCACTAAAGTTGAGCCAGATGGATTTGCTATGTCCTAGCAATGCCAACAATCCTGCTAGGACTACCATCCAGGGTTGCCAATCTGCAAAGCTTCTGTCTACAAATTTCGTGAAGTAGAGCCAGCCGGGGAGGTGAGTAAAGGCATAGTCGACTGCCAAAATTGCCAATGCGCCTTTGAGAACATCGACGATGAGGACTGCGATCGCAGGCAGTTTGCCCACCGTTCTCAACACATTCGTGGCTCCCGTAGACCCCGATCCTTCTTGACGAATATCAATTCCTTTCAGCATTCGACCCGCTAAATAGCCAGTGGGAATCGAGCCGAGTAGGTAGGCGAGAATGAGCAGAAGTCCGTTGTTGATGAACCAGGGCAGCATGGGGAGGGATGAGGAATGAGGGATGAAAAAAGCCAGCGTTAGCTAATTACGGATTCATTGTAAGTCTTAGCTGAATTTTTCAGCCCAAGAAGCTCAAATCTTGAACAAGCTTTTTCTCTATCCCTCATTCCTAATACAAATACGATTGCTGCTGAATTAGCTGCTGCGGGCTGGGCGCAAACGCCAACCACAGCGGAAATTGCAGCAACGCTAGACTGACCGCTTCTTCGGTTTCGTCAATCACAATGAATGGCAAAAATCCGTCTTTTTCTAATCGTTCGGCTTTGAGGGCGAGTTGTTCGGGGGTTTCAAACATGCTGATGCCGCGATCGCTGCCAAAGTCACTGCGGGTTACGCCCAAGCAATCCTGCAAGCCCCTTCGCCATTCGCCCAACCGCTCTGGCGTATTGGCAAGAATGAGAGTTCTCAGGCGATCGTCGTAGAGATTGTAGAGGATAGAGATCGCGGCGGAGGCAATGAGAATATTTTGCAAGCGAGACCCCATCGTGCGGATCGCGCCTCTTCCACCTTGACTGAAGAACCAGTTTGATACCCGCTCTGCATGGACCGGCTCAAAGGTACGGCGCAGTTTCCAAACAGGGCCGTAGTAGTCGGGCTGATTGCGGAATTGATCAATGACGCTGCGAATTTGGCGTCCTTCGTCCTGAAATTTCTCTTCTGCAAATTTAGGAGTTGGTTTTTGCCCAGGAGCCTCTGACGGGGTAATCTTTTCTGCGTTGCGAGGAGTGCGGGTAGCAGGAACAGGTAAGGCGTCTACGGCGTTGCGCTCTGGGTTAATCGGTTTTTGTAACTCTAGTTGATCTGCGGCGATCGCAAGATCTTGCAGACTGCCGACGAGGTAATCCTTGAAGCTCTGCACCCGAATTGCAATGTCTTGAGATGCGCCCGCAAAGGTCGTTCTCATCTCGTTACGAATTCGATCCTGACGCCGTTCGAGTTGTTCGATCGCCAATTGCAACGTCTGTCTGCGTTGCTCTAAATCGCTCAAATTTTGCTGCACAAACCGCCCCAAAGAGACTTGTGCCTCCATCGTTTGAGTCTGTAAATCGGCACGCGTTGCCATCAGCGCGTTAATTTCCTGCTTGAGATCGTGCTCTTGCTGCTGAAGCTCTAGAATGCGTTGACTTAGTAGAGCTTTGGTCGCCTCACTCACGTCACTATTTCCGTTGGTTTCGGCAGTCGTCTCCAGTTGTACAGGAGCGTCATCCATTGCGGGAGGATCTTGGGCAGATTGAACAGTCGGCAACTCGTCAGAATTCATGAACTAGAGAGTGGGGTACAGGGCACAGAATGGAATTACGGTTTTGGATAGCGTTGCTCTAGGCAAGTCCGTAACATTTTAGGGTCAAAAATGATTGGTAAGAAATGAATACTTTTAACTTCTCGAAAATAAAACAAAATGGGCACAGGTGACCAGAAGATCTCCCAGTTTTGCCACTCTTGGTAGGGAAAGCGCCGAATTCGCGTCTCGCCTCGATAGATATCTAAATCAGTAGGGGTGAATCGCAAGCGAAGCGAGACAGCTTGAAATAATAAGAATGTGCCAAACAGTGCGATCGCAGCACCGACCCACAGATTCACAAAAACAAAGGGGAGACCAACCAAAACCAGCACCAGCGGAATTGCATAATTTGGCGCAAGTTCTACTGTTTCGTTCGATTGAGATGTTGCCGCGTCTGTCACAACCGTTATCCTTTGTTTCACTTCACTCTCTATTGTATAGCGCGGCAAAATTTCTCATAGCGATCGCTCAAATGTTGGCTGCAATTGATTACAGCGTGTGAGACAGTTCTCGATGCGGCGTCTTAAATTAGATGCAATCAGGCCTAAATTCCTTCAGACATAAATTCAACAACTGATAGATTCAACTCAGAGAAGGCTGGTTGAAAACGGAGTCATAGCAATCGAATAAACTCGGATTTCTATAAAGTATTACTATAAAGGCTCAATCTATTTGCTAGAAGTAATAGAACGAATTCTTAGCGATTCAAGGCGTTCAATATCAAACATAATAGAGAGTTAACTGCAAAACCAGGCGATGTGTTAATCCAAACGTAAATCTAAAAAACAGTAGATCTGAAAACGATTAGAAATTGCTTACGCTCTATCGTTTGTATCGAAGTATAAACTATTGTGTTAACTCTTAAAACAAAGTTGCGTTCCCTTGCAAAAGCGTAAACCTAATATCCCTATAATCCAGGTTGATCATAGATTTGCAAGGAGAAATACTGTGCTTCACTCAACCTTACTTGCTGCTGCATCCGTTGCGCCGCGCACTGCTGAATGGTCGCCTGCGATCGGGCTTGTAATGACACTTTGTTGTTTGTTTGCAGTTGCGATCGGTCGGTTTGCGATCAAAAATCGCGGCGTCGGACCGCAACTCCCAGGTTCTAAACCGGCTCTGTTTGAGGGATTTGGATTACCTGAACTGCTCGCCACAATGAGCTTTGGGCATGTGTTGGGTGCAGGCATGATTTTAGGCTTAACCAACGCAGGCGTCCTATAGTTGCCTTGGATGAGGGCTGCTCAACCCGCTCCCCCATTAGAAATAAATTAATCAAGAGTCGGTTTTCATCCCTCATCCCTCATGCCCCATCCCGGCTGTCTCGTCTATCCTGGAAGAAGATGCTTTAGGAAAGAGTCATGCAATCAGGTTGGCGAGTCGGGTCATTATTTGGCATTCCGTTACGGATCGATCCGTCCTGGTTCTTTGTCGTCGCTCTAGTGACTCTGAGCGCGGGAGCTGAGTTTCAAGCCAACTATGCTCAAGAGTGGGGCGCTCAAACGGCTTGGGGAATGGGACTAGCAACAGCACTGCTGTTGTTTCTATCGGTGCTGCTGCACGAGTTAGGTCATAGTCTCGTTGCAAAACTTCAAGGAATTCAGGTTCAGTCGATTACGCTGTTCTTCTTTGGTGGCATTGCAGCGATCGAGCAAGAACCGAAGACACCGGGAAAAGCATTTCAAGTTGCGATCGCAGGCCCTGCCGTTAGCTTTAGCTTATTCCTGATCTTTGGCTTAATCGGATTTCTTACCCCTGGCGTTGATGCTCCCCTGCGCGTTCTTTTCACTCGCCTAGCGGGAATCAACTTAGTTTTGACGTTGTTTAATCTGATCCCAGGACTGCCGCTTGATGGCGGTCAGGTTCTCAAATCGATTGTTTGGAAAGCAACAGGTAGCCAAATTCAAGGCATTCGCTGGGCAGCGAGTTCAGGACGGATGTTGGGATTCATTGCGATCGCTTGGGGATTGGCAGATACATTTGGCGTTTCAAGTGCGCTTGGGTTGCCCTATATTGGTGGTTTGTGGATTGCGCTGATCGGCTGGTTTGTGGTTCAAAATGCAGCAACCTACAGTCGCCTTACCGATTTGCAAGAAGCGCTGCTCAAGATTAAGTCTGAAGACGCGATGACCCGCGAGTTTCGAGTGGTTGATGCAAATATGACCCTACGCCGATTTGCCGATGATCACTTACTGTCAGGAACTCGTGCCCCCGTTTACTATGCGGCATCAAATGGTCGCTATCGGGGCATGGTCGATGTTGATGGATTGCAACTGATCGAGCGTAGTGAGTGGGAAACCAAAACGCTGAGTAGCATTCTCAAGTCATTAAGCGACGTGCCCACGGTTCAGGAATCAACGCCCATTGTAGAAGTGATTCAGTTACTCGACGATAAGAATTTATCTCAGATCACCGTGCTGTCTCCTGCGGAAGCAGTTGCTGGCGTGATCGATCGCGGTGACATCGTTCGGGCGTTAGGGCAGAAGATGAACTTACGGATTTCTGACACCATCATTAAGCAGATCAAAGAGGACGGCACCTATCCGCCAGGCTTGAAACTGGGTACGATCGCTCAGTCAGCGGCTGAGTTGAGAGCAAAATAAGTCTGTAGTTCATCGCCAACTTGACGGCAAATCCTTCACACTCCAAGGATGAATATGGGCAAAGATGCTAATTGGAGGAGTGACTATGAGCTACAAGATCTTATGCTTATCGGGTGGCGGTGTTCGTGGACTAATTACGGCGATCTGGCTACAACGCCTTGAGCAGAAACTAGGGCGGCCCATTGCCGAACACTTTGATCTGATCGCTGGTACATCAACCGGAGCGCTGATCGCCTGCGCCTTAGCTTCAGGCATCCCTGCCACCGCGATCGTTGAGTTATACCGAACTCGTGCTGGAGGGATCTTTCCGGTTCCGAGAGCGTGGTGGCTCAATCGGCTCTGGCGATTTCTCAGACAATTTTTTAGACCTCGCTATGACGGTAAAGGCTTAGAGCGAGTTTTGCGAGATGTTTTTGGCGATCGCAGGTTTGGCGATCTGAACGTGCCAACCCTAATTACCAGCTATAACCTCCAAACTCGCGAAGCCTTAGTATTTAAGACCATCAAAGGCAGAGCGGAAAAATACAACAGAATCCCAATTTGGGAGATCTGCAAAGCTTCGGCATCGGCTCCCGTGTATTTTCCTGCCCACATTACAGACATTGAAGGTCAACGGGTACCGCTGATTGATGGCGGTGTAGTAGCGAACAATCCGGCGGCATGTGCGATCGCAGAGGGAGCGAGAATTTTCCAAGAGCAGCAAGATTCAGAGCTTGCCGGAGATAATTTGAGAGGCTTAAACAGCTTTATCGTTGCCTCGTTTGGCACAGGCGATGTTGCCCGACCGATTAGCCGCTACGAATCTCAAACCTGGGGCGCGATCGGCTGGGTGTTGCCAATTATTAATGTTCTATTTGATGGGTCGGCGGATGCTGTCGATTATATTTCTCGCCAATTACTGTCCACTACAAATTACTTTCGCTTCCAAACGAAACTGCCTCCTGCCTTTGACGATCTCGATCGCTCAGATGATGTTCATCTCAATGCTCTAATTCGAGTTGCTGAAGATTACTTGGCTAGAGAAGGCGATGCCTTGTTAGATCAATTAGTCGCTAAGCTCCGATAGTCCCACTAGGCAAGCCTTCTCGTCCTCTCAGTTCGGGAACCCGTACAGCCTGACAAGTTGCACCTGACCCCAAGCTCCGATAAATTAGCACTCAGGAGTAGAGAGTGCTAACTTAATGCTCCTAATCACAGTAGACTGGTAAACGGTAAGTTACCAGAGCTACCTGTTGGATAGGTTGGACTGCTGCTAATTCAGGCAAGTCGAGTTTGCCTTTCCGACCAGAATCCTCGGTAAGTATTAATTGTGTTCAAGTAGTTTGGAGAATTTGTAATGGCAGCCGTATCTCTGAGCGTATCCACTGTGAAGCCGTTGGGCGATCGCGTGTTTGTGAAAGTCAGTGCAGCAGAAGAAAAAACCGCAGGCGGAATTCTTCTGCCTGACAATGCGAAAGAAAAGCCTCAAGTTGGTGAAATCGTCGCCGTTGGACCTGGTAAGCGCAACGACGATGGTTCTCGTAGCGAAGTTGAAGTCAAAGAAGGCGACAAAGTTCTTTACTCGAAGTACGCTGGCACAGACATCAAACTCGGTACTGAAGAGTATGTTTTGTTGTCGGAAAAAGATATTTTAGCGATCGTTTCCTAGTTTTGGATTTGTGAGTCTAAGATTTTCACTGCTCACTCTTAGTTGAGCAGCTCACTGGCCTCACCCCCAACCCCTCTCGGCTAAAGAGAGGGGAGCCGATTCAAACACCTTGTTCCCTCTCCTTGAGGGCTAGGGTGAGGACGACTCTCTCCTGAATTCTTCTCAAACCCTCAATCTACAACTGGCAGGTTTTATGGCTAAGCGCATTATTTACAACGAAAATGCTCGTCGCGCTCTTGAGCGTGGTATGGACATTCTAGCGGAGGCTGTTGCCGTTACTCTTGGTCCTAAGGGTCGCAACGTGGTGCTAGAAAAGAAGTTCGGCGCACCTCAAATTGTGAACGATGGTGTGACGATCGCGAAAGAAATTGAACTCGAAGACAATGTTGAGAACACAGGCGTTGCGCTAATTCGTCAAGCCGCATCTAAAACGAACGACGCTGCCGGAGATGGAACCACGACTGCTACGGTTTTGGCGCATGCGATCGTGAAAGAAGGAATGCGGAACGTGGCAGCAGGTGCGAACGCCATCTTGCTGAAGCGCGGCATGGACAAGGCGACAAGCTTCTTGGTTGAGAAGATTGCGGCTCACGCTCGTCCCGTCGAAGATTCTAAGTCGATCGCCCAAGTGGCGTCGATCTCGGCTGGAAACGATGATGAAGTCGGTCAGATGATCGCGGCGGCAATGGATAAAGTCGGTAAAGAGGGCGTTATCTCCCTCGAAGAAGGCAAGTCGATGACGACCGAACTGGAAGTCACCGAAGGAATGCGCTTTGATAAAGGCTACATTTCTCCCTACTTCGCAACCGATACCGAGCGGATGGAAGCGGTGATGGAAGAGCCGTTCATCCTGATCACCGATAAGAAGATTAACTTGGTGCAAGATCTTGTTCCAGTTCTAGAGCAAGTAGCGCGTGCAGGTCGTCCGCTGATCATCATCGCGGAAGATATTGAGAAAGAAGCTTTGGCAACTCTAGTGGTCAACCGTTTACGCGGCGTATTAAACGTGGCAGCGGTGAAGGCTCCTGGATTCGGCGATCGCAGAAAAGCCATGCTCGAAGATATCGCTGTGCTGACAGGTGGAACCTTGATCACCGAAGATGCAGGTCTAAAACTTGATGCTACGAAGCTCGATATGTTGGGCAAAGCGCGTCGTATCACCATCACCAAAGACACCACTACGATTGTGGCTGAAGGTAACGAAGCGCAGGTGAAAGCTCGCGTTGAGCAGATCCGTCGTCAAATGGAAGAAACCGAATCTTCCTACGACAAAGAGAAGCTGCAAGAGCGTCTCGCGAAGCTTGCAGGTGGTGTTGCAGTGGTGAAAGTGGGTGCAGCTACCGAAACCGAGATGAAGGATCGCAAACTCCGTCTGGAAGATGCGATTAACGCTACCAAGGCAGCCGTTGAAGAAGGTATCGTTCCGGGTGGTGGTACGACCTTGGCTCACTTGGCTCCTGACCTCGAAAGCTGGGCATCGAGCAACCTCAGCGGCGAAGAACTAATCGGCGCTCAGATTGTGGCTCGTGCGTTGACTTCTCCCCTGAAGCGGATTGCTGAGAACGCAGGTCAAAACGGTGCGGTAATTGCCGAGCGCGTGAAAGAGAAAGATTTCAACGTGGGCTACAACGCGGCGATCGGTGAGTTCGTTGACATGTTTGAAGCAGGCATTGTTGATCCGGCGAAGGTGACTCGTTCTGCTCTGCAAAACGCTGCTTCGATCGCGGCAATGGTGCTAACCACAGAATGTATTGTGGTTGACAAGCCTGAACCGAAAGATGGCGCTCCTGCGGGTGGCGCTGGTATGGGTGGCGGCGATTTCGATTACTAATTGAATCACTGAGTTTTGAAGCCGCGATCGCATCTTTAACCGGGTGCGATCGCGGCTTTTTATTGAAGCTTGTAATCGTAAACTGAAACCAAAGATCTGCGATCGCTAGAAGAGCGCTTTGCAGACCTCACGTAGTAGACCTTCCAGAAATCAGGAAAGTTTCTTAGCGGCAAGTGATATGAAATGCGATCGCTGTGGGCAAGTTATGTTCAGGCGTTAGAAGTTCAACACATCCGCACCTTTTAAGGAGAAATTTCAATGAAATCTGAACTAACTGCAAAGTTTCTACAACACCTAAACCTCAAGAAGAAAGACGGTGGTTTTACCCTGATCGAACTGTTGGTCGTTATCATCATCATCGGTATTTTGTCGGCTATTGCTCTGCCTGCGTTCTTGAACCAAGCTAACAAAGCAAAGCAATCTGAAGCAAAAACAACAGTCGGTTCAATGAACCGCGCTCAGCAAGCGCTGTACATGGAGAAAGGCGCTTTTGCTAGTTCGAGTGCTGAAGACTTCGGTAAGCTCGGTCTTGGTGTTGCGACTGAGACCACCAACTACAAATACACGATTTCAGGTGGTGGTAAATCTGGAGCAGGCACATCTGCGACCGTTGCTACGCTTGTAACGAATCAAGCACAGCCTATCACGAACGCAATCAAGGCATATGTTGGTGGAGTTCAGCAGGGAAGCATTTCTGCAACAAGCGAAGCTACAACTTTGGTTAGGTTGTGCGAAGCTACAAAAGCAAAAGGTGTTACGGGGTTTCCTACAGGCGCTCAAACCGTCACTGGCACAACTGATGGAACGCCTCCTACTTGTCCAACTGACTATGAAGCTCTGTAACATCCATAGGGGTTAATTGCGATCGCTGCTTGAGTATTCAGTTACATTCTTTAGCTTTTTTGAGAGTGGGTAGTGTGAGCTATCCACTCTTTTAGTTTTTGGGCACTCTGAGAAGACCTACGCATCTTGGGCTGAATTTAGCTTCCACTTTTCAACTTTCTGTGAACTATGAATGTCATTACCCCCTTGACTCATTCCATTGATTGGCAACAGCAAGCTTACAACTATCTCGTGCAGGGAGCCTACACTCAAGCTGCAACCTTCTACGAACAAGCATTAGAAGTCGATCCAACTGTTAAATCTCATTACTGGCATCTCGGCTTATTCCTGTTGCTTCAAGGATTAGAAGCTGAAGCGCAAACGACTTGGTTTATGGGAATTGCAGATGGCGAACCCGACCAAATCGAACCGTGGACAGCAGAACTAATAGCGATTTTGCAAACTGAGGCAGAGCGTCGCGAAACTTTACAAGACTATTTGGTAGCATGGTGCATTCGCCAACACATACGAGAAATTTGCCCAGATCGGGTAGAAAACGTTCTGCATCTAATTCTGCTAAGCCAGACGCTAGAAACACTAACTACAGAAAATTGTGTCGAGTGGAATGCCATTCCTCTACTTCGTGCCCAACGAGATCGCAGTGTTGATTCTACTCTATTACTTCAAGCATTAAGTAGTGTATTAAACACACTGTGCCCTGATCCGCTTGTTCTAGAATTTACTGAAGCTTGTTTGCCGCAAATCCAAGACCCTCAAGAGCTGAAAAACATCGTCGCCGGAATTGCATTCAATGTTGCTCATTCAATGCACTGTGTTGATCTCGCAATTCAGCTTTTAGAACTTTGTCTACGTCTAGATTCCACCAATACAGAACTCCTCAGCTATTTAGCGCCCCTTGCTCAAAACGCAGGTCACTTTAACAAAGGCATCGACGCCGCTCAACAATGCTACGACTTAACAAATAATCTTCCAGAAAAGCTGTTTGCTCATCATCTTTTAATCCGTGGTTTGATGTCTGCAAGCGGGCGATGGCAGCAAGCGATCGAGGCATGGCAAACCCATCAACACCTCTTAGCTTCTCTCACGCTAAACGATCTCAAAGCGATGGATATAGGCTACACGCTTCGGTTATTTAATTCTGCTTACTATCTGCCTTACTTCTCAGATCAGCCAGATCAATCTCGCAAGTTGCAAAATCAGTTGACATCGTTGTGCCAAGAGTCGATTCAGCTATCTCAAAAAGCCCAAGTCGAACGCTATCAACAGCGCCACTCGCTTAGAGTCCATTCGTCATCTCGACGCTTAAAAATTGGCTACTTGTCTCATTGCATGTGCCGACACTCTGTTGGTTGGTTGGCTCGGTGGCTAATGCAACACCACGATCGAGACCAGTTTCAACTCCACGGCTATTTTGTCATTCCTAAACAGAATGATGAGCTTCACAACTGGTATATCAGCAGCATGGATAAAGCGCGACAAATTGATCTTGATAGCAAAGTCGATAGCTTCTCCATTGCTGATACAATCCACGATGACGAAATTGATATTCTAATCGATCTCGATAGTATTACTTTAGATATTAGCTGTGCAGTGATGGCGCTTAAACCTGCGCCTGTACAAGTTAGTTGGTTAGGTTGGGATGGGTCTGGTGTTCCTGCGATCGATTACTACATTGCCGATCCTTATGTGCTGCCCGAATCTGCTCAAAGCTACTATTCTGAGAAAATTTGGCGATTGCCTCAGACTTACATTGCAGTTGATGGCTTTGAAGTAGATGTACCAACCTTACGACGAACTGATTTAGAAATTCCGACGGATGCTGTAGTGTTTCTTAGCGCTCAGAGAGGACACAAACGACATCCAGAAACGGCTAGACTGCAAATGCAAATTATTAAAGCCGTCCCTAATAGCTATTTCCTCATTAAAGGAGCGTCTGATCAGTCTTCTCTCAAGAGCTTCTTTGTAGAGCTTGCCGAAGAAATTGGTGTCTCGATCGATCGATTACGGTTTCTATCGGAGGCGTCTATAGAAGCGGCACATCGCGCGAACTTAGCGATCGCAGATGTCGTTCTTGATACCTTCCCCTACAACGGTGCAACCACCACGCTAGAAACCCTGTGGATGGGTATTCCGCTTGTGACTCGTGTAGGTGAACAATTTGCCGCTCGTAATAGTTACACCATGATGGTAAATGCAGGCATTAGCGAGGGTATTGCTTGGAGCAATGAAGAATATGTTGAATGGGGCGTGCGATTAGGCAAAGAGGCCGCACTGCGTCAGAAGATTCATTGGGACTTGATGCGATCGCGCCAAACTGCCCCGCTCTGGAATGCCAAGCAATTCACCCGTGACATGGAAACCGCTTATCAGCAAATGTGGGAGATTTATCAGCGATCGTAGTAAAGCAGAAATGCAATTAAACTAAAGACAACCACTAACTAGGTTATTGTCGTGTTGTCACAGGATTTGAAGGAACAAATTCATCAGCTACCAACGAAAGATAAGCTAGAACTGGTCAAATTTATTTTGCATCAGATTCAAACCGAATCTCAGCCAAACGCAGGCTCACCTATCAGCCCACAGCCGCGCCCATTCGGTCTATGTGCAGGAGAGTTTACCGTTTCTGATGACTTTGACGCGCCTTTGCCAGAGGATATTTTAAGCGCATTCGAGGATGAATGAAAATTCTGCTGGACACGCACATTTTCCTGTGGTTCATCAGTGGTGACAGGCAATTGTCAAGCGGTGTTCGAGAAGTCATCCGTGATTCAAACAACGAAGTATACCTAAGCGTTGTTTCGGTTTGGGAGTCCATGATCAAGTATCAGTTAGGCAAACTGCCGCTTCCAGAATCGCCCGAAGCCTATCTACCAAGGCAGCGCGATCGTCATCAAATTGCCAGCCTGACCCTCGATGAACGCAGCGTTGCTCAACTTGCTGAGCTACCACCCCTGCATCGCGATCCATTTGATAGGATTCTAATCTGTCAGGCTTTGCAGAATGGTTTAACGATCGCGACAGTCGATACAGCAGTTCGAGCGTACTCGATCAGCACTATCTAGGCTTGCGATTGTCCTAGAAAAGCTGCCTTTGCGATTCCTGCTTTGCATAACTCTGAAAGAACTACCCTGCTCAGTAAATGTGAGAGATTTATCAGCGATCGTAATGTAGTAGAAAGACTGCAATATTAGTTCATCTATGTAGCAAGAATTGATGAGCAAATGTGGGAACTCTATCTAACAAATTAGCGAGGTTGCCCCCCATGTCCCCAATAAAGCTACACCTTGGCGGTAAAGAAGCTCATCCAGACTGGAAGATTGTAGACATCGAAGAGCGTCCAGAAGTGGACATAATCTCTGACGCTGCCGATTTGAGCCAGTTCTTAGATAATTCGGTGGAGAGCATCTACGCCAGCCATATTTTGGAACACTTTCACTATGGGCTTAATAACGAACTGCTAAGAACTCTTTCAGAGTGGTTCCGAGTTCTACAACCAGGCGGAAAACTGATGGTTAGCGTTCCTAATCTGCAAGTTTTGTGCTGGCTATACATGAATCCTGCACTTGATCTACTGCAACGTCACCACGTTATGCGAATCATGTTTGGTGGACATATGAATGAATATGATGTGCATCGTGTTGGTTTTGATCCAGAGACCTTAGCATCCTATTTGCAAGAAGTAGGATTTATTAACTGCGTGACTGTAGATGAATTTGGACTGTTTAGCGATTGTAGTAATATGCGCTTATTAGACACTCTCATCAGTGTCAACATGATTGCGGCGAAACCAGGCTGAAGAATTAACTTCTCACATGCGTCTAAAGAGAGCCGAGTAATTGCCAATCTTCTCCTATGCTGACAGGTGGAGTGATTAACCCTAACAGCATGGATAGACACGTTGAAGTTTTGCCCGATCTCGCGGCTCTCGTTGACCGATCGCTAGAGTTGGTTTTAGAAAAGTTAAACGACGCGATCGCACATCGCAGTATTGCGACGATCGCCCTCTCTGGCGGTAGCACACCAAAGCCTCTATACGAAAAACTAGCCGAGCAAGATTTACCTTGGGATCAGCTACACGTCTTCTGGGGCGATGAACGATACGTGCCCCCAACCCACGAAGATAGTAACTATCGGATGGCACGGCTTGCTTGGTTAGATAAAGTTCCAATTCCAGCCAAGAATATTCATCCGATGCTGACGAATGAAGCCGATCCGGCGATCGCGGCTCAAAGCCATGAGGCAGATATCCAAACCTTCTTTCAAATAGAACCCGGAGAGTTTCCCGCCTTTGATGTGATTTTGTTGGGGATTGGCGATGATGCTCACACCGCCTCACTATTTCCAGGAACAGACGCCCTCAAAGTCAGAGAGCGCCTGATCACCGTCGGCAATAAAGACGGACAGCCTCGGATTACGTTCACCGCTCCCCTAATCAACCATGCCCGCACCGTCTTATTTATGGTGGCAGGCGAGAATAAGCAACATGCCCTTTCCCAAATTTTTGCACCCGATGCCGATGCGATGAATTACCCATCGCGTCTCATTCAACCCCAAGGTGAACTCTGGTGGTTGCTCGACCAATCTGCCGGAAAAAACTTCTCATGATTTACTTGGAGAGGAAATATAAGTTGTACTCGTGGCGAATTTCATGTCTGTCCTATGCGGATTCCCATCCGTAGCGAGTGAAGTACCCACTAGTGCCTCTGACGTCTGAGTTTCCCACTTTTTTGACTTACAGACTACACCACATTCCATGCTTGTTTGTCCTAATTGCAATCACCCAAACCCTTCTGGAGCAGTTCAGTGTGAGGCGTGCTATACGCCCCTTCCCGCCACAATGAAATGTCCAAACTGTGGAGCATCTGTGCAAACCGATGCTAGTTTTTGTGGACAGTGCGGCGTCAACTTAAAAACCGTAGCAGGAACTTCCGCGATGCCTACCCCTTCTGAAACGCCCGATCCACAGTCAATTCCGCCTGAACCCGTCATGCTTGATCCGTTAGTAACGCCTGATTCGCTCGTGTTTCCTCACTCTCCTAGTGCCGAAAACCCGGACGAAACCGCGCCCACTGCTCCAGCCCAGCAAGCTCCTCCAGACATGGCTTCACCTCCAGTCAACCCAGTTTCCGCAACCGCGACTCAGCTACAGCAATTTTCTGCTCGTCTGCTGCACCTGCAAACTACGAATGTGATTGAACTGCCGCCGGGGCTGCCCGTGATTCACATTGGCAAACCCAACGATCGCATTCCGCCAGATATTGATGTCTCAGGCTATCCCGACTCGGAAATTGTGTCTCGCATCCATGCTGATATTCGTGCGGAAGGAGATGCCTACTACATTGAGGATGTTGGCAGCTCGAATGGCACGTATATCAACAATGTGCCATTGGCAATGGGCAATCGTCATCGGTTACGATCGGGCGACCGCATCGCGCTTGGCAAAGGCGATAAAGTGACCTTTTTGTTTCAAATGGCGTGAAGCTTTGAGAAGAGGGGAGACCGGAGCGGGATTAAACCGCAAATTTTGGGTATAAGAGAAACGGAATCCCCATCAGAGCTTCTGCTGTGCCAGTGTGATTACACTAACCCTGCTGCATCCCGATCAATTAACCCCGGTTCAACATTGGACGTTTGAGACGGAGCCGATCCTGCGAATTGGACGCTCGACGGACAATCATGTTGTGCTCTACAGTGCCGTTGTGTCTCGCTATCATGTCGAGGTGCAGCAGATCGATTCTGTTTGGCAAGTCATGAGCTTGGGCGCGAATGGAACTTATCTAGACGGCAAACGGATCGTTCAAGTGCCTGTTCAAGATGGCATGATTATCCGCTTAGCTCGCTCTGGGCCTAATATTCAGATTCAGTTAGACCCATCCATTTCAACTAGCGTTAATCCTTCTCCCGCGCGTTCACAAAGACCACCTAAGATAGGCACTGCTTTGGAGCCGAGCCGAGTTTGTCGGATTCCGTTAGCTAGTATTCCTGCTCCGACACCCAATTCTAAAACGGCATTGGATTCGCACTGCTCCCACATGCGAAGAACGCAAGATCTGCGGTCTTGCTTAGATTGTGGAGCCTTTTTGCAAGAGTAGGAGTGAAATGAAAGATTGTCGGGCGCTATTTCCTTGAGTCGCTTTCTTCTCTAGAATGCTAGTCCGGGTCAGTGCCTCTAGTTTCCCCCTGCCCTACCTTCTGAATGAAAATTGCAACCTGGAACGTCAACTCTATCCGCACGCGCCTTGCCCATGTTACGGACTGGTTAACGTCGAGTTCTGTGGATGTGCTGTGTTTACAGGAAACGAAAGTCCCGGATGATTTGTTTCCGCAGGCTGCCTTTACTGAGGTGGGATATCACAGCTATTTCTATGGGCAGAAGAGTTATAACGGCGTGGCGCTACTGAGTCGATCTCCGCTGGAGAAGGTTCAAATGGGGTTTGGGGCAGTACTGCCTGAGAGTTTGGTCGGTGATTTAGACGAGCAAAAGCGGGTCATTACGGGCGTTATAGATGGAATTCAAGTTGTCAATTTGTACGTTCCTAACGGTTCGGCGTTAGACAGCGATAAGTATGTTTATAAATTGCACTGGCTTAAAGTGCTGCGAGAGTATTTGCAAACGCTGTTGGAAACATCGCCTAGTCTGCTCGTGTGCGGCGACTTCAACATTGCCCTAGAAGATATTGATATTCACAACCCGAAAGGCCGCGAAAAGCAAGTGATGGCAACCGATGCTGAACGAGATGCCTTGAGAAATGTGCTGGAGCTTGGGTTGTCAGACGTGTTTCGCAAATTTACGGCTGAAGGCGGGCACTTTAGCTGGTGGGATTATCGCTCGGCGGCGTTTCGACGTGATGCAGGCTGGCGCATTGACCATCATTACCTAACACCAGAGTTGTATCAGCGTGCGATCGCGTGCCGCATCGATAAAGAACCCCGCAAGCTCGAACAGCCGAGCGACCATACGCCCGTGATTGTAGAATTCTAGAGAAATAGTTGGCTTAAATTGTTAGCGTTAGTTAACGATCAATTACAGCGAATTATTATGTTTCTCGTGACTGGAGCGACCGGACAATTAGGACGTAGCATCGTACGGCAACTGAGATTACAGGAGTCACCTGTTCGTGCGTTGGTTCGATTAATGTCGGACTATTCTGAACTTGAGAACCGAGGAGCGGAAATTTTTATTGGAGAGTTGACGCGATCGCGCGACATTGAAAGAGCCGTTCAAGGGGTTCAATATGTTATCAGCGCTCATGGGGGCGCAAGTGAGGCGCTCAACTATCGCGCCAACATTGACTTAATCGATGCAGCGAAAGAACATGGCGTCCAGCATTTTGTGTTTATCTCGGTGTTAGGTGTCGATCGCGGCTATGAGGATGCGCTAACGTTTAAAGCGAAGTGGGAAGTTGAGAAGTATTTACAAGCGAGCGGACTTAACTACACGATTCTTCGTCCCTCAGGATTTGCCTCAAACCTAATTTCGTTAGCCAAGCAATTTCAGCGTACCGGAATTTATTTGCTAGTTGGCGATCCGCAGAGCCGTTCTTCTATTGTCAGCACCGATGATTTAGCCCGCATTGCGATCGCGTCTCCTACCACCGAAGCTGCTCGCAATCAAATTTTTGCAATTGGTGGGCCAGAAATCTTGCAGCGCCAAGCCGTTCCTCAGATTTTTGGGCGCATTTTTAATCGTGAACCCATTGTCATCAACCCGCCTTTATTTGTGTTCGATGGCCTCCGAACTGCTATTGGGATGCTTAATTCAGGCGGCAAAGAATCGCTAGGGACGCTACGGACATTGTTAGCCAACGAATTCTACATAACGCCAGAAGAAGTAGCGCGAATCGAATCCGTATATGGTTTCAAATTGGAACCCTTAGAACAGTTCCTACGCCGTTACGCCAGTCCATAAGGCCGCTAGAGACGCGATATGTCGCGTCTCTACGAACCAATACCAAATCAACAACTCAAACCCAAATTAGTCCCAATAAAATCGCCACGATCGCACCTATCAGGGTGTTCACAATATTGACGATATCGTGTGTCAAAAACGGGATTTTGTCTTCAACAGTGGCTCCAATCAAGCTTTCTACCGTCGTTGCCACAAACGCCGCGATCGCACAATACAAAATTCCGATTGGGGAAATCAATCCTACTGCCCAACCCACCCCTGCGATCGCAATCGATCCGACGACTCCAGCTAGTGTTCCTTCTAAACTGATCGCGCCTTCTGTTCCCCGTGGCACCGCCTTTAAAGTCGTGATTAAAAATGTGCGTTGTCCATAAGCTTTACCAATTTCTGTCCCGCACGTATCCGAGAGTTTTGTGCAAAAACTTGCCACAAATCCGAGCAGCAATAGCGGAATCCAATCGAGGTGCTGCTGTTGCACGGTCAGATACAAAACGCCGATCGCACAGGTGGCTCCAACCAAAGCTGAACCCCAAACATTGCCCGGCCCACGTGCGCCCGATCGCGCCTCTGCAATGCCGAGTTCTTCTTTCTGCGCTTTGCCAATGAATGTCACGCTCGACCCTGCTAGAAAATAAAACATCACCAGCAGGTAGCCTTGCCAACCGAGGCAGACCCAGACCAAAACACCTAAAATCCACGCGTGAGCCAATCCGGCAGGCGTAAGAAGTTTTTTAGGCGCAACAGCCGCAACTCCTAGCAGAGAAGAATTGAGTACGATTGCAACTAGCCAGTCGATCGCCGTCGGAATTTGCATAAGCTCTGACATTGCTTTATTGGAAATTCGCCATAATTATTTTGACACTCTCTACCTTGCCGTTCATCTTTATTTTTCTATGTCGCCAACACTGTTTCATCTTTCCTTTCCGGTAAACGATATTTCGCAAACAAAGAAATATTATGTCGATGGATTGGGCTGTGGCTTAGGGCGAGAAAACGAGCATTCTGTCATTCTGAATTTGTACGGTCATCAGTTAGTTGCTCATGTTACAGATGAGGTATTGACGACTCAACGCGGGATTTATCCTCGTCATTTTGGGTTGGTATTCACCGATGAGTCGGATTGGCAGAAGCTCCTGGAACGGGCACAGCAAAAGCAATTGTCGTTCTATCAGAAATCGAAGCAGCGGTTTGTCGGCACGCCCCTCGAACACCGGACGTTTTTCTTGGTCGATCCGTTTTTTAATCTCATGGAGTACAAGTATTACGCTCGCCATTCGGCAATTTTTGGCGATCGCGAGTTTGCCCAGATTGGCGATCCTTCGGAGCTTGGCAGAGCCAATCGCGCTTAGAAATTACCTTGTTGGCTCTTGAAGCGCCGATAGAACCGGTGCATTTAGGCTCTGATAGATGGCATCAAAAGCTCTAGAATCAGTCACCATCCAAGCGTGAAGCGGCACTTGAACCTGAATGTTTTGCCCGACGGGTAGCTCAGAACTCCGGGCAGGCAGAATTATCGTGTCTAGCGGCGTCCAAATCGACGTGAAATTGATGGCCTCCAGCATGGCTGTGTCCCGCTCGAGATCCTTGAGAAAGGCGCTTTGAGGGCGCATCTGTAGACATCCTGGACGCCCCGAAAGGTAAGCAACTAGCGTTCCATTATGAGGGGACGAAATGGTAACAAAGCGCTGCACCCGCTTGATGCCTCCCAAGCGCTGTACATAGTACCGGCTCACTAGCCCGCCCATGCTGAAGCCAATCAAATCAAAAGGTTGGTTGTTTGGCAAGATTCTATCGACGAAATCAGCGAGCTGATGAGCTAGAAAATCGAGGGTGCGATCGCCATTGGCAGGAATCAGATCCAGACTATAAACTGTCCAGCCTAATTGCTCTAATCGTGTAGTCAATAATTTGAAAATGGCAGCCGTGTCGGTAATCCCATGAACCAATACGACAGGATTTCGAGATTGAGTATTCATTGTCGATCAAAGTCGATCAAAAGGCTTCTTCATCCAGGGTAGTGCAGTGCCTAAGGAGGTCGATCGCAACTGTAGGACACCTGGCAAAATGGCTGTGTATCTGCCTAGTTAAAGATATCATCGATTTCGATGGAGTTGCATCTCGCGCTAACTGTCATCATTCAAAGATGTCGATCTGTTTCTACTATCGATATGCAGGACTTACACGAACCACCGCAGATGTTGCAGGGCATCTGTCTGGACCAACGAGGTTTCTGTCGTGGCAAATTGGATTCGTGTGGTCACCAACGGGGTTCGTGTAGTAACCAACGGGGTTTTTGTGAGAACCAACAAGGTCTGTGTCGTGACAAATCTTGGTTGCGTAGTTAAGTCCAGGTTCAGTGTGGTGACCAATAGATTCGTGTCGTTTGAGGTCAGGGTTACGAGGTCACCTAGTGCGTAAGTCTTGGATAGCAAACACGATATACAACAGATCGACACTGGCGATTTAGTCTTCTGGCAAGATCCATTGAGGCGGAGCCGAGGCTCGCTCTCGTGCTTTTTTGCGTACCGCTTCGTCTGCCATCTCTAGCAGCTTATCTAGAGGTGTGTCGCTGATGAACTGCGAGGTTTGCTCTTTGTACTCAAGATTGGGACATTGATCTCCTAGAACACATCCGTTTTGGCACATTTCGGCACAGTTAATGTCCATAGTCTCTTCTCCGTGATTTTAGAGGCTGATCGGCATGTCCCTATCTTACCGACCATTTCGGATTGTTCTGATCTCCACTATGGAAGAAGAATTCGTCCTAGAGTAGAACAATTCACCAAGGCGATTAATTCTAGTTTTGGGGTGAAGGAGCAATGAGATTCCCTCTACTTTTGGCAAGTTTTGGTTGTCTAGCGATCTCAAACGCGGGGTATGCAGTAGACGTGCTTTCTCCCGAGCAGCAGGTTCGAGAGGTGTCTAATCGTTTGATTGGAGTGATGAGTACGGCGGAGCAGTCTGCCGCTAATCCCAAGATTGCAAATGTTCAAATGACAACCTGTGCTGTGTCAGTGAAAGGGGTGTCAGATCCCAAATCTGTTTATCTCTATCAAGAACAAGCCATTAATGCGGCGCAAAATTCAGGCGCGGCTCAGTTTGGGAAACCTTATCGGCAGCGGTTTTTGCAACTTTCACCTAATGCCGCAAATGGGAGTGTGCGATCGCTATCGTTTCGTCCTGCCGAAGCAACTCGATGGATCGGTCTGTGTAATCGCCCTGAATCTGCGCGAGTTGTGCAACTTCAAGATGTGGGCAAACCAACTTGTGCGGTCTTCTTAAAGCAATCTGGAGACGCCTATATTGGGAGAACTCCGATTAATGGCTGTCCTTCTAATGTTCGGGGAGCCGTGCGTGTTACCAACTATATTGAACTCGAACGCAATCGAATGAATACCTACGATCGCGGTTATGACGCGAATGGCAAACAAGTATGGGGCGCAAAAGAGGGGGCGTATCAATTCAAGAAAATCTGATCACAGCGCAACTTTTGAAGAGAATTGAACGAGTCAACGCCTTAAGGTAGACGGTGAATCATTTCAGCCCCAATACCCTGAAGTAGGTTTCCAGAATTAAACAATGAAGACAACATCTCTCACTTCAAACGCAACACAGACTCAGGATCTGCCAAAGCGATTAATTGCGGCTGGAATTCTTTTGGGACTTGGATTTGCAGGGTTTTTTGATGGCATTGTGCTGCATCAAATTCTGCAATGGCATCATCTACTATCCAATGTTCGCCCAATGCTTAGTTTAGATGATGTGAAAGTTAATACGTTAGCCGATGGATTATTTCATCTGCTGTCTTATGTTTTTGTACTCACTGGCGTTGTGACTTTATGGCAAACTCATCAGCAAACTGATATGCCTAAATCTGCTCAACCATTCCTTGGGGCAATCTTAATGGGTGCTGGAGCATTTAATGTTATTGAAGGTTTAATCGATCATCAGATTCTCGGCATTCATCATGTCCGTTCTGACAGTAATTACATTCTTTGGGATGTTGGTTTTCTTGCGATCGGAGCATTGCTTTTCTTAACAGGTACGGCAATGATTCGGCGTTGGAGAAGTGCTCGCCCATAGATTTAACCTTCTCCCGCCATTTAGAAGATCTGTTCTGTGCGATCGCTGGTTTTTGTCCGATGTCTGAACCAAACGAGCGATCGTAGGTCTGAGCGAGACAACACAATACCTCAAGGAATTGCAAGTACTCAACGTTGACCTACTCGCCCGTCACAATCCTTGGCACTTTGAAGAATTCACCATCGCGATCGGGCGCATTCTCTAGCAACGCTTCGCGCTCTGCATACGTTTGGTGATGGTCTGGGCGCACTACATTACTGACATCGATCGCTCGGGTTGTCGGCGCAACATCAGCAACATCGAGTTCGCTCAATTGCTCAAAATAATCGAGAATATCGTTGAGTTGAGTCGTAAATTGCTCTTCCTCTTCAGACGTAAGTTGAAGACGAGCCAGATGGGCGACTTTTTGAACCTGTTCGCGATCGATCATAAAGATATGGGGTTAGACGACTTCTTGGACACACAACGCTAGAAATAGATATCCATTCCAGAGCGACCTGTGGTCTTGAGCCAGTTCTGAGCCTCGATATAGTTGTTGGGAGCAAGCACGATCGCGCGTTTCCAATACTCTGCCGCTTTATCGAAGAATTCTTCGCTTTCCTTCGTTTGGCCTTCTTCTTCCGCTTTTTCGCCCATGTAGTGATAAATCACTGCAATGTTATTAATCGCTTGCGGCAAGCGAGGATTTTCCTCGATCGCTTGATGGTAATAATCTAATGCTTCTTCATGCTCACCATTACTGGCATGAATTAGACCAACGTTGTAAAGGATATAGCTGCGATCGTTGCCGTCTTCTTCTAGCTTCAGCGCTTCATGGTAATTTTCTAGCGCTTCTGCATATTCGCCATCTGCTTGAGCGGACATGCCATCACGGTAATAAGCAAAGGCGACTTTCTCTTTGCGGCTGGCAGGAAAGACCTTCAAAATCAGATCTGCCATCACCGTAAAGCTTTTATCAATGAAGTTATCGTTGCGTTGCGATCTAGACATAGTTGGCTCTGTAACAAATTGAAAACAGCTTGTTATGCGGCATTCAGACGCTTAATTAGTGTAGCGTTCTCTGACGATACCGCGAAAGGGGTAATTTAACAGACTGCTAGTTCGAAAATCTATACTGGAGATCAGGCAACTCGAATCTAATGTTATGTGGAGGAATGCCAATGACCATGACTCCTGCCCCAGATCCAGCCATTCTTAGGGCTGTCGAGCGGCTTGATTATCGTGTAACTGCCGGAGATATCGCCGCTCAAGCTGGGCTAGATGTCAATTTGGCACAGCAAGGACTGTTAGCGTTAGCCTCCGAAGCGGGCGGACATCTGCAAGTGGCAGAATCGGGCGATGTTGTTTATCAATTTCCTCAAAATTTTCGCGAGGTTCTTCGCAATAAATATTTTCGCTTGCGCCTCAAAGAATGGTGGGAGAAAGTATGGCGCGTTTTATTTTACTTAATTCGGATTTCGTTTGGAATTGTATTAGTGTTGCTGATTGTGCTGGCGATCGCAGCCCTTGTGATTTTGGCGATCGCGGCATCGGCAGCGGGGCGAGACGACAATGACGGTGGCGGCATCGATTTTGGTGGCGGTGGCGGCGGGGGCTTCTGGTTTTTCCCAGACTTTGGCTGGATCTTCTATCCCAACTACACCGACCATTACAGACGCAAAGAGTCTCAGTCTGGTAATTTGAATTTTCTAGAATCGATTTATTCGTTTCTGTTTGGGGATGGTAATCCCAATGCCGATTTAGAAGAGCGACGCTGGAGAACTATAGGAACAGTCATTCGCAACAATCGAGGAGCCGTCATTGCTGAACAGATCTCGCCTTACTTGGATGATGTCGGTCAAGGGTTTGATCAGGAGTATGAGCAATATATGTTGCCTGTGCTGACCCGGTTTGATGGACGCCCAGAAGTGAGTCCAGACGGGCAGTTGGTCTATCACTTTCCCTCGCTGCAAACGACAGTCGTAGAGAAGACGAAATCGCGAGCCATTCCTCCATTTTTGAGAGAAGCCCTCTGGCGATTTACTCAAGCCAGCAGCGGACAGAAGATCACGGCGATCGTTCTCGGTTGCGTCTTATTAGTATTAGCAGGTGTGCTGAATGTATGGGTCGGCGGTGTTGCGATCTCCGGCGGCGCTCTCACATTTGTCAAAGCGATCGCGGTAATTTCCCTGGGTTACAGCGTTGCATTCTTAGGAATTCCGCTGATTCGTTACTTCTGGCTGCAATGGAGAAATCGCAAAATTCAAGCGAGAAATAACGAACGAGAACTGCGATCGCATCAACTCGCGCAAGCCGATCCGCTTCTAGAGCAGAAGCTTGCTTTTGCTCAACAATTTGCGGCTGAAACGGTGATTCGAGATGAAGACCTAATCTACAGCACCGAAACTAATTTGATTGAACAAGAGAGCGAGCAAGCCGATCGAATTGATGCTGAATGGCGAGAAAGATTAGAGGGGAGAGGCTGATTGTTTGGCAGACTTACCCTCACCCTAGCCCTCTCCCACCGGAGAGGGAACAAGAGCAGAATATCAGCTCCCCTCTCCCGTGGGAGAGGAGTTGGGGGTGAGGGCAATCCTCACTTCACGTCGAATTACTTCACATCGAATTACTTCACATCAATGGTGGAAAGCGCTGTGTTTTGGTAGTAATGACCGAGAATTTGCCGATAATTCAAATTCTGACGTGCCATATTATAGGCTCCCCATTGGCTCATGCCTAATCCATGACCAAATCCGCGACCGTTGATCACAAAACCAGTCGAGGTTGACTTAGTATTGCCCTTTGAACTGGCAACCACTTGCGGCGAAATTTGAGTTAAGTAAGTGCTTTTGAGACCTAAGCGATCGCGGAAAGTATCTCCACTAACCCGGACTCGCCGACCCCGATCCCCTACAATTTCAACTTCTTTAATACGCCCGCAGTTCGAGGTTTTTTTGGTCGGAGTGATGCTCTGGACATTTCCTACCCCAAAGCTGCCCAGTTGACTCGCGCTAACTGGCTTAGACCACACATTAACTGGCGATCCTTCATCAAACTGATCCTTAGTGCCGCGAAGATACGGTAACGCTTGAACCCAAATCTCCTCAGATTTGTCAGTACAGCCGCCTGCAGATGAGTGGAACACGGCATTGATGATTCGGCTATTACTGATTAGCACTTGCCCAGCGGTCGCCCCCACTGCTGCTTGAGTACCGCCCGATTCAGTTTGCACCCCGCCATAAACTTGCCATCCGGCAGTATTTCCGAGATCGAACAGTTGACTTCTCGACCCTTCTCGCTCATACAAAGCATAGCTACGAGCCGCTACCGCTTGAGCTTTCAGCGCTTCTTGAGGCCAACTGCCACTCATCTCGCTGCCCAACACGCTAAAGAGATAATGCTCCAAATCGACGTAGTTGATTACCGTTAGCCCCTTGCCCGTTGGCACGATCGCAACACTGCCGCGATACCAGCGATCGCCAATCCAAACCACACCGTTGGGATCATCTGGCTGAATCCGGATCGCGTTGCCTTGCCACCGATCGAGGGCCACCCCTCCATTTTTTGCCTGAGCCGCAAAGCCATTCATACCTTGAATTTTGCCTAGCGTCTGATTCGAGGCGTCTAACACTCGTGCATCAACAGAGCTTCCAACATTCACCTGAGCAACGTTTTGCTGAATCGCCACTCGCAAGATGACAGAGTTCGCGGCGCGGGCAGGTGGCGGTACGATCGCGGCTAGCGAGATCAAAGCGGCTAACCAAATTTTGTGAGGGGTGATCAGGGTTGAAGAGAACCGGAGGAGCGAACGAAATTTCATCTTCTGAACAGTCCTTACAGGGTAATTAGAGAGAATGGTTGCTACCTGAATTAAGTTGCCACGAGCCACCGAATTGCTAACATCGCTTAATATATGCGAATTTTCCAACAAAGCTACCATTAGTTCTGCTGTTATGCAGCATCCAGTCGCTGCCAAACGTCAGTATTCATCAGAAATTCATAGTTAAATTGGGCGCTGCTCTGAGGATTTACTACTGTTGTTTCGAGCCTCGCCTGCTTAACTCCGTAAAAATTGGGAGCAGCAGTTCTGACCGAATGCCTTGACCGGACTACCGAAGCGAAGGTTCCTGTGTCACCATAATAAGGAATGTGAAGTCACAGGGTTAATTTGAGTTGCAAATTACGTTTTTAGGCACAAGCTCTGGCGTTCCGACACGATCGCGCAATGTCTCCAGTGTGGCGTTGAGGCTCCCGCAGCGCTCCGAAATTTGGCTGTTTGATTGCGGTGAAGGCACTCAACACCAGTTCCTGCGGAGTGATCTGCGCATGAGTCAAATTCGCCGCATTTTTGTGACCCACATGCACGGCGATCACATTTTTGGCTTGATGGGACTGTTAGCGAGTTGTGGTCTCGCCGGAAACGTCGAAGAAGTGGATATCTACGGCCCACCCGATTTAGATGAGTATCTCAAAGCCTCTAGACGCTACTCTCAAACCCGCTTCGCCTACCCGATCCGGGTTCACACGGTACAGCCTGGCGTCGTGTTTGAAGATGAAGAATTTACCGTGAAATGCTTGCCGCTCAAGCATCGTGTGCCTGCGTTTGGCTATCGCATTGAAGAAAAGGATCGGGCGGGGCATTTTGACGTGAATAAAGCAAAAGCCCTTGGCATTCCGTCAGGTCCTGTTTATGGGCAATTGAAACGTGGCGATCGCGTCACTCTAGCTGACGGACGCACGATCGATGGTAAGGATCTCTGTGGCCCGACCGAAATTGGGCGAAAGGTCGTCTACTGTACCGATACGGTCTATTGTGATGCAGCGGTCAAACTGGCAGAAGATGCTGATGTTGTGATTCACGAGGCGACCTTTGCCCATCAAGAAGCAGAAATGGCCTTCCAACGGCTGCACTCGACCTCAACGATGGCCGCTCAAGTTGCTTTAGGAGCGCAAGCGAAATCCTTGATTCTGACTCATTTTAGCCCCCGCTATGCGCCAGGAAATCCGGTAGAACTTCATCATCTGCTTGATGAAGCGCGTGCCATTTTTCCAAACACCCAACTCGCCAAGGATTTCTGGACGTATGCCGTTCCGAGACGGTTATTGCCAGAGTTGACCATTAAGGGTTGACCCCTACGAACTGGACTTTAAGCGATCGCGGATCTTGAGCAACAATGCTTGAGTGCTGACCGGATCTCTAGGCTGAGGCGTCTCAGTGTCAGGCCAATTTGGCAGATCAAAACACGGGCAGCTTTCGGGCGGCATTCCAACCGCTCGGATCGGCACAGGCATCGCGCACCGAGAACACGGATTAATCTCCCAGGCAGAACTTAAAAGCTCGCTGAAGGGTTGCTCTGTTCCTTCGATGTAGCAATCGCCCGATTCTGGCGAACGCACAAAATTCCAAATGTCCTCAACCTCTTGGCTGTAGCGATCGCCCGCAATAATTGTTTTGGGCTGAATTGTCTCTTGCCCATTGCGAACCACTACTTTCTTCCCTAACTGCAACCAGTAGGCAAGATACTGTTTAACTTGTTGCTCAGATGCCATAATTTGTTTGAAGATAAACAACTACACCGGGTCGAGTGATTTTGTCTGAAAATTTATGGCAGTCTCGGAACAGCTATTCTCAACAGAATCACTATTTATGCCGCGCTCTTTCACATTTTATAGAACTGCGTAAGCTGTAAATTACATCTCATTATCTTCTATGGTATCGCGCTAGAACCGCTTCCAGTCAGTAATAAAGATTAAAGAAGCTTGTATCAAAACCGTTTTAATTTCTCCATTTAGCTTAATTTCTGTAGCTGCAAGAAAGTAATTAATGGTAGTTTTTCTACTTAAGAATTTACAGGTCTATCTACAGTTCTACAGTCGTTGCTCTATACGCTCTTGTCTAGCGTTTATGACTGTTGAATTTTGACGATTCAAGTTTAAGAAAGCTGTTGATCTAACGGACAACCAAGCTGACTCAGATTCAGAACATGTCCTCCAGTAACCAGGTAAACCGTATCAGCGATCGCACCTACGCAGCGAGTCAAATGCCCCAGGCGATCGCGAAACGTTCTGCCAATTGGGTAAGCGGGTACGACCCCCCACCCTGTTTCTTCTGACACTAGAATCACATTGCTTTTCACGTTTCTTAAATTTTGCAAGAAATTCTTTAGGTTTTGTTGCCAAATTTCATCATCTTGCTCTACTACATTGGCTAACCACGTTCCTAAAGAATCGATCAGCAGACAGTCATTTTCTGTTGCAGATAGAAATACGGATGCGAGTTCAATTTCAACCGACAGCGTTTTCCAGCTTGTCGGTCGGCGTTGTCGATGGAGGTCAAGGCGGGCTTGCCACTCGCGATCGCTCGGATTCTCTTGAGCCGTTGCCACATAGATGACTGATTTTTGAGCAGCAGTTTCTCGTTCTTGCCTCAAGGCAAGCTGTTCTGCCCATTCGCTTTTTCCCGATTTGGTCGGTCCAGTCACCAAGATAATCTGATTGGCATGGCTAGAATCGGCAGAATGGAAGGGATTTTGTTGCTCAAGCATTGTACAATCTGCACCAGAGATTTTCTGAAAATAAAATTAGTCGCTACAATAACCGCTACAGATTGCGCTTGCAATCCTACTCCAACGCAACATATAGTGGTCATCGAGTGGAACTCATGTAAAGCAGCCCCTTTGAGAGGAGACGAATGCCCATGAAACGAGATCTCAGACGAATTGAAGCTACCCTAAACCAGCTTAGCCAGAAATCAGCCGTAGCGACCGTTTCACGCACGCCTCAATCGAGCGATGCATCCGCTCCTCTCGTCTCCTTTGAAGTTCAAGCAAGAGTCTCTAAATCACCTGCCGCTAAGCTACCTGCCACTATACCTGCTGTAACTGAGGAGATGCCCCCACTTCAGGCTGAAGCGTTACCTTCAACGGTAGAGTCAAATTCCTCTTCCTCTGTCGCTCCTATTCATCCCGCGCCCGAGGCCAAAGAGAGTTTGAATCTGCCGAAGTTCAAGATGCCGAGCTTTACAAGCCATCGTAATAGCGCCAATCCTGCCCTCGCCTCAAGTCTATTAAAGGAACTGTTGACTATCACAGAAGGATGGCAAACCGATTTGGCTCAAGTGCTGCGCGACATTCAAGATTTATATGCAGAAGGCCCGATCGTGGACGGTTGGTTAGAGTCTCGTGCCACTGGTTCAGAGTCTAACCCAGCAGTGCTGCGTCATGCTGAACCTGATCGCTTATTGAACTATGTCGAGGAAATTTGCGCGACGCCCCAAGCCAACACCGCTTCTCAAACGCCAAAACCTGGATACTTTCTCTGCGGGCTAAATGCTGATGGTCAAGTGTGGTCAACGCCTTGTCCTCCAGAGCAAGTTCCAAGTGTTGGACTTGCGATCGCGCGTCATCACAAACTTCGCCAATTGCTCTCTCGCAAACAAGAGTTAGAACATCGCCTCAACCATCTGTCTGAAAGCTTGGTTGTGATGCACGGCCACCTCAAGGAAGAGCAGTAATGGGAGTTCGTGGGTACTCTGTCCTGTAGACCACACTAACGGCAGTGTTTCCGGGATCAGCTATGCTTCAACCCAAGCTTCAACCCAAGGTGTCAGCCATTATTTGCACCCATAACCGCGATCGCTATTTAGGGCTCGCGATCGACAGTTTGCTTCAGCAAGATTTCCCAGAGTTTGAAATCATTGTGGTCGATAATGCTTCGACAGATCAGACGCGTGAGGTGGTAGAAACTCGGCAGAGTGATGCTCGCGTGAAGTACGTTTACGAAGCCGTCACCGGATTATCTGTTGCGCGAAATACAGGAGCAAAAGCCGCTCAGAGCGAGATTTTAGCTTATTTGGATGATGATGCGATCGCCAGCCCTATGTGGCTAAGCAGCTTGTACGAGGCGTATAACGCGAATGAGAAGTTAGCGATCGCGGGCGGTAAAGTCACGTTGCTTTGGACAGACGGGATCACCGCTCCAGTTTGGCTTTCAGACGGGCTTGCCGGAAACCTCGGAGCGTATGATTTGGGCGATTCACTGGTTTACATCACTCAACCCGGACTCACACCCAGAGGCTTAAACTATTCGATTCGCAGAGCGTTTTTAGAGCAGATTGGTGGGTTTGACCCTAATCTAGGGCGGGTTGGCAAAAATTTGCTTTCTAATGAAGAACTACACATGACCAATCTAGCGCTCCATTCGGGCTGGCAAGTAGCGTATCTACCAAACGCGCTAGTCGCGCACCATGTTGCTCCCGAACGAGTCAAGCGACGTTGGTTTTTCAGTCGGGGTTGGTGGCAAGGCATCAGCGAATGCTATCGAGAGCAACTTGCTGGAGAGGCGGGAGTCGGTCAGTTTCGTCGCGGTGGTGAACGGCTGATTCGAGGGTTGTATAAATCCTTGAAGTTTGTCACCAGTCCATCTCAACGCTTTGAGAACCTAGTTTACAGCTATGGTCAGATTGGGTATTTAGTGAAAGCGTTTCAGGGCTTGGTCTCTTCTCGGCATTCTGTGAAACGCTCATAAAGCCCCGACCCTATAATCCTAATTTCATAAAATAGAGTCCTGATTTACGACTTCTGCATCTGCTGGATTAGACATTGAGCAATCCGATTGGCGGCTCCAGGTTTGCCCATACGACGATGCCCGTTCTCTGCGATCGCGCTCAGTCGATCAGGATTATTCAGCAGCGATCGTAAAGCCCCTTTAACTTGGTTGGGTTGCTCGACTAAGGTAACAGAAGCTCCCAGTAAACGAGTTTGCGCCTCCGCAAAGGCAGGTGTGAACTGAGGTCCTGCCCCTACGATCGCGATTGCAGGTTTTCCGAGTCCAACAAATTGTTCAGTGGCAGTTCCGGCCATCGCGATCGCAACATCGGCTCTTCCAATGCATTCTGCAAAGCGTCCTGGCATTAGTACCAGCGTTGATTTCTTATCACCGAGTCCAATCGTATAAGTATGGGTATCCGTTTGCTGCCAGCGATACTCTAATAGTTTGTGATGAAGTTCATCGAGATCGAGTTGGGGCGCGATCGCCGCTAGGCAAGCGACCGGGCGCTCTCCTACGATGCCATTGAGGGCTTGTAGAATCAGTTCCCAGTTGGCGAATACTTCGGACGGACGGGAACCGGGAATGAGGGCGAGGGTGAGAGGAGGGACGGAGGAGGAAGGAGGGAGAACAGGGGCACTCCAGTCTGAGTCGTCCGTCTCCAAGCCGTCCATCATGGGATTGCCTAGATCGAAGGCGGGAATGTTAAAGCGTTGGAGCGTGCCGGCAGTAATGCGATCGCGCGGAAAAACAGCCTTGCACTGCGGACGAGACATCAGCCAACGTTCCCAGGGTTGATAGATGCATCCGGTTGATCGTTCGATGCGATCGTCCCACCAGGAGGAGCGGGGCAACCATCCGGTCTCATCTCGCAAATAGTATTCTGATTTGGCGGTTCCAACAAAGGCAAAGGGTGCGCCGCTTGTCCAAGCAAACAGCATCGGCACAATGTCACCCACGGCTAAAATCAGCGCTGATTTGTGTTCTTTTGCCCACGATCGCACCGCTTTAATTTGCTCTAATGTCAGCTTGAGCAATCCACCTTGAAGGTCTCGTGCTAACTGTCGCCCGTCCATGTAAATGAAACCACCTGATGGCATCACTTTGACGGAACCAATTAGCGGAAATCCGGCGTTTTGATAAACGTGGCCTTCGCCTACAATCGGCAGGACTTCGATTTTGGGACAACCGGGATGCTGTTGCAACGCTTGAAGGATGCGGAGGGCGATGATGTCTTCGCCATGACCGTTGCTGAGGCAGAGGAGACGCATGAGAATGGGGGATAGAGGGAGACAGAGGGGCGTGTGTTGAAGCGAGTTAAGAGATGGCAAGAGGACTGAAATGACTACCTTTCTGATGAGCCAGCCTAACCTTGATCGCGCTCTGTCAAGCTTAACTTGAGGAATAACGGATAAAGCCATCTGGCTTTTTATTTCATCCCTCACCCCTGTAACAAAACCTTGTAAGATTTGGGGAAATTGAGTTCAGAGCGTTCTTGTGTTAGCTGCCTTACTATACGGTCAAGAAGATTTACGGCTAGAAATCGTTCCCGATCCGACGCCGCTTGCAGGAGAAGTGGTCATCCAAGTGGGCGCAGCTACGACGTGTGGAACGGATCTCAAAGTGTGGCGGCGCGGCGGTCATGCCAAGATGCTGACGCTTCCCACGCTGTTTGGGCATGAGGCGGCAGGGCAGATTGTTGCGATCGGAGCTGGGGTGACGGGTTGGAAGATAGGCGATCGCGTCGTTGCCAATAATTCTGCACCCTGTATGACCTGCTTTTTCTGCCAGCGCAGAGAGTTCTCCCTGTGTACAGATTTAAGGTTTAACAACGGCACGTTCGCCGAGTATCTGAAGATTCCTGCCGCGATCGTGCAACACAATTTGCTGCCGATTCCCGATGGGCTACCCGATGCGATCGCGGCTATGACCGAACCGTTGGCGTGTGTTCTACATGGCGTCACCCGCTCGAATGTCAAACCCCAAGATCGCGTTATTCTCTTGGGCGATGGTGCGATCGGCTTGATGTTTGTGGCCGCGTTAGCTCAACAACCGGTTGAGGTTTTTGTGTTTGGTGGCAGCGAGGCTCGGTTGCAAATTGCTCAAAAATTTGGAGCCGCGAAGACATTTAACTATCGACAAATCCCTGATATTCCGGCGTTTGTGAGGGATTTAACCGATGGCTGGGGAGCAGATGGTGTGATCGAAGCGACGGGCGTTCCATCGGCTTGGGAAACCGCGATCGCGTGCGCCCGTCCTGGCGCTACAGTCAATCTGTTTGGCGGTTGTCCGCGCGACACGACAATTACGGTCAACACCGAACAACTGCATTACAATGAACTGACTTTAAAGGGAGTGTTTCACAATACGCCAGAGTTTGTGCGATCGGCACTGGCATTTTTGGCGAGCGGAACCGTTCCATTTGAGTTACTAATTAGCGACTATCAACCGCTTCACAACTTAGAGCAAGTCTTTCAGAATATGAAAGCGCGAACGGTGGTGAAGGTTGCAATTGGGGGGAGCTAAGTGCGCCCAAAGCAGAAACGGCTAGTGTGCGTGGAGAATACAGGTGATTTACAGACTCAGATCGATTCTAGGCATAGGATTTTTTTTACTAATGGGAGCCACGTCCGCTAGAGCGCTTCCCGGACAATCGGCTAGCGAGGTGGCTTCTTGGATGCAAGCCAACCCAACCGTGCGTCCGAGCCGAGGAGAGAAGTTTTTAGTTCGGAAAAATGACTCGGCAGCCCAAAGTTTTTCGTTTCAAGCCTCGCTTTTATCGCCGGGCAGAATTACCGCTCTTTCCAAGGGTGGCATTATTCGCAGCGAAGTTCTGACCTTATTTGATGTCCGCAATGGTGTTAGCTTCAGTCGGCTCAAAGAGTCGCTGCGGACAATCTATGGGATGGGGATCTCCCAAGACTACGATCGCGCCACAACCATTTACACCTACCCCAACGATAAAATCGTCCAACAAGACATTAGGCGGGCAAATCCTCAACAGTCTGCCCTGCAAGGTGAACTCCGCCGAGGCGACCGCTACGCTTATTGGCTAGAAGTTGCCCAAACCTCAGAAGGACGTGCGAACTCAGGACGCCTGACGGTGTTTCTGCGAGACGACGTAGAAAAGCTGGTAGCCGAATTGAGACAGCGTTGATCAGGGCGGCCCAAACCCCTATGCAAAGTGGAGCGTATTTGCTGTGAAGTTGCGTCAACTAATTCCCTTTCTTGATACCACTGCCCAAGATTGGGCTTGGGAAGCCCGAATCTTGCGGTGGCTGACCTTTGTGTGGGTATTTGTCGGATTGGCAGTGATGTTCAGCGCATCCTACCCCGACGGAGACGCGAATTATGGAGATGGGCTGTATTTCGTCAAACGGCAACTGATTGCGATCGCCATCGGCATGATTGGCTTCAATATCCTCGTGCATTCCTCGCTTCGATATATTCAAGGCATTGCAGACTGGGTGTACTTCATTTTGCTCGCAGGTATCCTCATCACGCTGCTACCGGGGATCGGCACGTCAGTCAATGGTGGTGCGCGATGGTTTGCGATCGGCCCGTTCCTCATCCAACCTTCTGAACTGATCAAACCCTTCATCATTCTGCAAAGCGCCCGCATCTTTGGGCAGTGGGAACGGCTCACCTGGACAGTCCGCCTCACCTGGATGGGCATCTTCTGCATCATGCTATTTGCCATTCTGCTGCAACCCAACCTCAGCACCACTGCCCTTTGTGGCATGACCCTCTGGTTGATTGCCCTAGCGGCGGGATTACCTTACATCTACCTATGGGGAACCGCAGGCGCAGGAGTGTTACTCGCTACATTGAGTATTAGTCTGCGGGAATACCAGCGGCGGCGAGTGATGTCATTCCTCAATCCGTGGTCTGACCCCACGCAAGATGGCTATCAACTCATTCAAAGTTTGCTGGCGATCGGGTCAGGCAGCATTAGCGGAACCGGATTTGGACTCTCGCAGCAGAAATTATTTTATTTACCGATTCAATACACTGACTTTATCTTCGCCGTTTTTGCAGAAGAGTTTGGCTTGATCGGGAGTGTGTTACTGATGCTGTTGCTGTCGGTCTACGCAACGATGGCGCTGATTGTGGCGCGTAAAGCTAGAAATGCGATTCATCGATTGGTCGCGATCGGTGTAATGGTATTGATGGTGGGTCAGTCATTATTAAATATTGGGGTGGCGACCGGAGCCTTACCAACGACAGGTTTACCGCTCCCCTTCTTTAGCTATGGTGGAAGCTCGATGATCTCGAGCTTGATTTGTGCAGCCTTGTTGATTCGCGTCGCGCGAGAAAGCAGTGAAGCTGAGGTGGTTACGCTCTCTGACCGTCGCCCAAAAACACTAGTCGAGTTAAAATCCCGTCGTCCATCGCGTCCTACTCCTCATTTTTAAGGTGACGGGTGAGTTCTAGAAGGCGCTCAGCCTTTTGGCAATTGACGTGCAGGGTCAGAGGGACGTGAACTTATTTCACAGCGTGATCGTCATTAAGTAGGTGATCTTTAGAACGAAATTATGAATACTTTTTTAGCTCGCTACATCAGTCTCGGATTGGGCGCAACGATGATGCTTGCTAGCGTTCCAGCCCTTGCAGCAGAACGAGTTGTGCTGAAATATAAAATTTTGCGAGAATCGGTTTCTGTTAGCGAACTGACGACCTTTGCTGACACTGGACAAGCTTCTCCTGACTTGCAAACCTATTTCCGGTTGTCGAAGCAAAATCCTGAAGCGGTTCAGCGATCGCTAACCCGACAAGTGAGCGTCAGCCCAGTCTTGCTCGATCGAGTTCTCAACAGTCCGCTTGGAAATGGCGCATTAGATCAGTTGGGACAAGCGATTCAAACGCCGAAAGGCGGAGCAGAACGCCAAGCCCTAAGAGCCGCTCTCGTTTTGTCTGCAAGTGGTGATGGCAAGGTATCGATTTTAGAGATTTTGCAGAAATACCCAACTGAGGAAGTGGTGGTTGATGGCGATCGCGTTGAAGGGGCATATCGTCAGTTGAATCAGCTTGCAGAGCGCTTTAGAAACCCTTTAGGAAACATTTTTAGATAAGTAACACGAACCCAAACAACAGGGTATCTAGATCTTTAATTTCTTCAAGAAATTAAAGATCTTTGCACAATGAGAAATGCAGTAAGGGCGGCTCTTTCAAGCGGTGTCTACCTAGAAGATCACAACGCTGAAGCAGCCGCCCCTATTCAGTTTCAACCAAAATTCTGTAGAACACTAACCAATCGGCTAACTGCAAATTAGTACGCAAGAGTCTCTAAGGTTTCTCTCAGATAGCTGTGTACTAGGGTGTCTAAACTGAGGGCCTGAAACTGTTCATCTCCTGCATGTTCGAGTTGCCAGCGCTTAAAGCCAGAACTCCCTGCGATCGCCCGCTTCAAACTTTCCCAAACTTGAGGATTACCCGCACTAGGGTCAGAATCTCTAAACGATATCGATGTGTGAGGAATTGCCATAGTTCACCTTAAGTAACGACGGAGAGAAAGCAGCACAGACCAAAATAAAACCCTACAATACAAAGCCAAGTTCAACACGGCAATATAGAACTTGACTTTCTAACAAGCATACCGTAGGGAAATTAAACGTCTGTGCCTAGGACGACATTTAGGATTAGGATTACCCTAATGGGTCACTAGACGAAGAAGAATCTATCTGGGGACTGGAAGCGGCTGACATAGGCGGCTTAGAAGCTGCCAGAGATGCATCTGAAATAACGGGAGGCAAAATCTGATTCACTCGCAGACCAATCACCGAAAAATTGGGAGGAATCTGGTCTAGCACAAAGGTAGGAGCCGCTGCAAATTCTGATTCAGACGCTAACATCACCCGCAACACGCTAAGCGGAACCTGTAAAAACAAATTGGCAGCGAAAAAGCCGATCGCGGCTAGCAAAAGTCCGACTCCGCGCAAACTTGGAGAGATGGGCGTCAGATCAGCTGCAATTGGGGCAATGTTATAGATTTGATTCAATAGAATAACCAGTAGTACGGCCCCGCCGCCAATCCAATTTGGACTGCGACGAGTTCTAAACAGGGTGAGAATGCGGCGCTGATCCTCTGTCAGGTTCTCCGGCTTGATCGAAACGGCAAGCAAACTAAAAATATAAAACGGCTTCTGCCACTGCATCCAGGCAATTGGCACGATTCCGAGGACAAGAATGATGCTCAACTCAAACCACGTTGGAAGAGCAGGATCACCTGCTGCAAATCCCAGTAAGCATAAGAGTAAAGACGCGGGAACGGCTGCCACTCCTGCTAGATGAATCCACAGATACGGATCAGACCAGAACGATCGCATAGTCAACGCCTAATGGATAGCCATGATTCAGTATATGACGTTGCGCCATGAGTGCAAGGCGCAACTCTGAAGGAACCGCTGACAGAGCAGCGAACCGACAGACTTCACGAAGCAAATCCTTTTGAAGCTTGGCAGGGCCAATCGCGATCTCCAAATCTAAAGGATCTAAATCTAATACAAGAAGTGGCGCTTGTCCTCTAGCTGTCGCTAATCTCGTCAGAGGTGCGCTGCTGCTTTAGCTCTTGGAGGCGATGCAACAGCGTTTCAGTTTCGGCTTGCAAATTCAAAAATTTGGCTTGCTGATCGGCTTGATATAGCGTCTTCATCTTTTCTAATGATTTCGCTAATGTCAAGGCCGCATTCAGAGGAGGTTCACAAACAGCGCTGTTACTAAATTGCAGATTTGAAGCGTTAGATGCCATAGGACTTAGTAATTTGTACTTACTCACACCAGTAAACTATCTTAACCTAAACTTTACGCGGGGGAGTACTTTTAATGCATAGTCCAAGTGACGCGGGGTTGGGGTGGTTGTTCCAGGGATTAGCCTTGCTCATTAATGAACATTTACGCGTGCTGACTGGGGGTTGTTCCGTCAGTTCCGCTAATCAAACGCAGCGATCGCAGTAAACTAGAATCTACCCTTGTTGCACTGTAAGAAGTAGACTCCTGTGACCTTAAGCGCGTCTGTATCTCAATCCCCTTCGGAAGCTCTGCCCTCTGACGCCTTGCCGAGAGTGGCAAATTGGCGCGGTTTGATTCACACCTATCGGCGCTATCTGCCTGTGACAGACAGTACGCCAATCGTTACGTTGCACGAAGGAAATACGCCGTTAATTCCTGCCCCTGCGATCGCGGCAGAGATTGGGCGGGGTGTTCAAGTGTTTGTGAAATACGATGGTCTCAACCCGACCGGAAGCTTCAAAGATCGGGGCATGACCATGGCACTGACTAAGGCGAAAGAAGCAGGCGCGAAAGCCGTCATCTGTGCCAGTACCGGAAATACATCGGCGGCGGCAGCAGCCTATGCGCGACGAGGCGGAATGCGGGCATATGTGCTCATTCCTGACGGGTATGTAGCACTGGGTAAGCTGGCGCAGGCGTTACTGTACGGAGCAGAAGTACTCTCAATCAAGGGCAACTTCGATCGCGCTCTAGAAATTGTTCGGGAAGTCTCTGAGAACTACCCAGTGACGCTAGTGAATTCGGTAAATCCCTATCGACTAGAAGGGCAAAAAACAGCCGCGTTTGAAGTGGTCGATGTGTTGGGTGACGCTCCTGATTGGCTTTGCATTCCGGTTGGAAATGCTGGCAATATCAGCGCGTACTGGATGGGCTTTTGTGAGTACCACCAGGAAGGACGCTGTTCTCACTTACCCAAGATGATGGGATTTCAAGCGGCGGGTGCGGCTCCCTTGGTGGGTGGCCAGGTGGTAACACATCCCGATACTTTGGCAACGGCAATTCGGATTGGCAATCCGGCCAACTGGCAGCGGGCGATCGCGGTTCAAGAAGCGAGTCAGGGTGAATTTAACGCTGTGACCGATGATGAGATTATGGCGGCGTATCGGCTGTTGGCGTCTGGAGAAGGCATCTTCTGTGAGCCTGCAAGTGCGGTGTCTGTGGCGGGACTGTTGAAGCACAAAGAAAAAGTTCCGGCAGGGGCAAAGGTGGTTTGCGTGCTGACCGGGAATGGGCTGAAAGATCCAGATTCAGCCATTAAGTTCAGCGAAAACAACTTTAAGCAGAACGTTGAACCGCAGCTAGATGTCGTCGCGCACACGATGGGATTTTAGAAGGTTGCGGTTGACATGGACGATTCATAGGGCAATTCACCCAGAAGGGCGATCGTGCTTGTTCGATAGAGCGATGCGGCAGCTCAGCACTTGAGTCTATTTGTCCTGGATGGTCATTGTCGCGAATGATTAATCTTGCGATTTTAATTTTGTTAGCATATCCACTGCGTCACCCAACGCCATAGAGAGATTCTGACGAGTCTGGATGTGTTGGGCTTTTTCCGTCTCAAGCTCTTGCGCCAAGCGATCTCGCTCTGACCACACTTGAATCAACTGTGCTTTCAGTTCAGCTATTGTGTTCATCTGCTCGACCCTCTGTTCGATCTCAGATGAAACAATCGCCGCATCTGAGATTGGTTGGTGCAGATCTTGCTGTGCCGATTCTTGGGATGAAGCGAATTGCAGTTGGTCTAGCGTTTGCTGCATCGACTCTACTTCTTGGCGGCGTTGTTGTGCTTCAATCTCGTAGCGTTTTCGCCAGTTGTCAGCACTCGCATTAGCGGCCTCTTGCGACTGCTGCGCCGCTTGCAGTTGCCGCTTGAGATCTTGGATTTCGTTCAGCCACTGAACAACGTCTGACATCGCCTATCCTCCCTGTGATCCTTAGCTGATTAAGATACACCAAGTTAGCAAGGTAAGCGGCAATTGACTGCTGGAGTTAATTCTGTTGATCTAATGTTTTTGATTTAATATTTTTGAGCTAATGTTTCCGCCAATTCTGTCGAGCTTGGTCCAGCACGTAAGCAGAGACGATCTGAATTTCTTCGGAGGTTAACCGATCCCGATAAGCGGACATGTTGCCTTTGCCGTTGGTCACAATTTCAGCGATCGCGGCTTCTGTGCCATACCCATTCTTCTCCAACGCCTTCAGCTTCAACGTCTTCCCCCGCCTGATAATGTTTCCTCCATTGATGTGACATCCAACGCAGTGAGTCTCAAAGAGCGTTGCTCCCTGATCTGTCTCTGCCCTAACGGGTAGGACAACCATTGCCCATCCAACCAAGGCACCCAAAACCGCGATCGCAATTCGTTTCAGCACAGATCTACCTATTAACCCCTGCCTCAATCCTCGCACACACGTCTAATTCAAGGCACAATAACAAATGACGTGAGGAAAAAAGGAGTCTCTGTGCTGGTCAGAATTGGCGTCACGGTTTTGTGCTTTGCGATCGCGTTTGTCTTAGCCAGTCTCGTAGAGTATTGGATGCATCGCCTCATGCACGTGTCTGAAAAAATTGGAGAACGTCACCGCGATCACCATCGCCGTAATGAAGGACAGGGCGTGGTTTGGGAGTTTTTTGACTACCTTAAGGGCACGATCGTGATTATGTGTCTCCTGTTCTTTTACTCGCCGGAAGCTGGAATCGGTTGGTTCCTTGGCGGGTTTGTCTATGCGGCGTTCTCATCCTACGCCCATCAGCTACAGCACGAAAATCCAACCAAATGCTTCTGGATGAAAATGCCCGTTCATTATGTCCATCACAAATACGGCATGTGGCATCACAACTTTGGTCTCGCCGTCGATTGGTGGGATCACGCGTTTGGGACGTATAAGGCGGTTGATTGGCTAAGCGAGAAAGAATTGAGTCAGCCAGAGCGCGGTTATCTCGAATTGCGCTGGCGTTAGGGCAAATAGTGCATATGTGGAAAAGGTGGGGGTTAACCTCACCTTTTTTTATCTGAGTATAAATTACGAAAGATTACAATCGCTAACAATTTTGTGACCAGAAATTGCGAACTACAAATCTTAGATTAAATTTTTCGATCACTCTCTAGGGGCAAAATTTCGTCGTGCTATGGTTCCAACAACTGATATGGAGATAGGGACATGACTTACTTCCAAGAAGCGAAAGCCCATTTCATTGCTTCCCATCAGAATCCCATTAATCAAGCGCTCCATCATCTGACGAATCTGCTGGCGATCGCTGCCGTTGTCTACTTGTTTATCGATTGGCAAATCACGCTGCTGTGCCTGGTACTGACGCAAGTGTTTGCTCTCGGTGGACATGCTGTGTTCGAGAAAAACGAGCCTGCCTTTGTGAAATATCCCGGCATCACTATTCTCGCGTCCTTGCAATGGTCGTTTGAGAATTGGTTTGGTGTGCGCCAACTCTGGCAACGCTCCAAATCTAGAGTCAGAGCTTAAAGTCTTTGCCCTCATCCCCTAGCCCCTTCTCCCACGGGAGAAGGGGAATTGGATCTCTTACTCCCCTCTCCCACGGAAGAGGGGCAGGGGGTGAGAGCGTACCCTCTATTGCTACACACAAGCCTTCACGGAGTCCCTATGTATCAAGGTTTACTAGTTGTTGATGCTGACGCCCACAAGTTAGAAAATCCATTGATTATTCGCGACTACATTCCAGAGGAGTATCGCGATCGCGTGGGCTTAATTGTTGACAACCTCGGCGATCAGCGCATGCGAGTGATTGATTTCAATCCCCAAACTGGACAGAACGATCTCGTTCGGCTCTTTCCGCAACCCCAAGGATTGGGTAAGGGTGGGTTTCGGAATTTGCACCCCGAAACGACACTTGGAGCAATGTTTAACGATGTCCGTGTCGCTCACATGGATCAAGAAGGTGTTGATGTTCAGGTGATTTACGGGACGTGGAATCTCAGTTTTTCTAGCTACCTTGATAAGGATTTAGCGATCGCACTTTGTCGCGCCTACAACAACTACATGGCAGATGACTGTCGCAGCCATAGCGATCGCCTCAAGCCGATCGGAGTACTGCCGCTGCAAGATGTAGACGAAGCGGTAAAAGAAATGTATCGCTGCGTGAACGAACTTGGCATGATCGGCATCTCGGTCGCTCCGAATATTGCCGTTCCTCATCCCAAAGCGCCCGATGCTTTCCCTGAAATTCGCACCTGCAAAACGCTGAGCCATCCTGACTTTGAGCCAATTTTGCGGGCAGCCGTAGATCTCGATATTGCGATCGGGCTACATGGCGGACCCGGTTCTTACATGGTGGGTGGGCTGTCTGATCATACCGAAACCTTTGTTCTGAGCCATATTTTTGTGCAGCGCAACCAGCAGCAGCTTGCCCTAGCGCGGATGGTGTTTGATGGCGTATTCGAGCGCTTCCCGACGCTCAGAGTTGGCTTCCTGGAAGGAGGCTGCGGTTGGATTCCCGATCTGGCTCATTCGTTCCACGAGCATTGGGAGAAGCGAATTCGCGATTTTGATCCCAAGCATCCTTACCGTCCGTCATTGGTTGATTTCACAAAACTGATGATTCAAGAACGCGGTATCCACAACAGCAGCAACATCATGTCTCAGGCGAAAAACCTGTTTGATCTGATGTGGACAAAGCAACACGATCCCAGCAAGATTGACGACGCCAGCTTATACGAACACGCTGATCTGCGTCACCGCGATCCGATGGAGTATTTCGCACGCGGACAAATCTTCGCGTCGTTTGAATCCGATGATCCCGCTCCTGCCTATCTTCACACTGGGATGGGCGAAATGGGCAAACACATCGCCTGTTTCTCAGGAGACTATGGGCATTGGGACGGCGTCCTTCGCAATTGCGTTTCCTCTGTTGCCGAAGTGACCGACTACGATCGCGACCATCTCGCCCTGCTGTTTGCGGGAAATGCCTTGGCGCTATATGGCGATCGCTTAAAAAACACTCTGCCCCAAACCACAAGTAGTGATTTGGTTGGGGCCAGACGCTAGTAGTTCGTCAAGCGAAGAATGAGGGGTAAAGTGAATCCGTGTTCTCTTTTGATCCCTCCTTCGTTTGGCATTGAACCCCATCAAGAGAACCGTTTCGGGAACGGGTCGTTCTGATTCTCAGTCAGTCACCTAGACTAGATTTAACGATCCGCATCCACCCATAGTTCTAGTTCTCCCTCTATGCCCTCGATCGCTCGAAAAAATCTCTTTGAAGACATTCCTCGGTTTCTCGTCGCCCAAGCGGGCATTATGTTTGCTGTCAGCCTCGTTACGATCCAAATTGGCATCCTCAAAGGCTTTACTCGCTCCACCGCTCGCCTGATTGATCAATCCAATGTCGATCTGTGGGTGGCCGCAAAAGACATGGTGCATTTGGAGTTAAGTTCTGCGATCGTAGCTGAACGAGTGGTGCAAGCCCAAAAAGTTGAAGGCGTCGATCGCGCCGAAGCTTTGATGATTCGTTCCAGCATTTGGCGCGACCAGTCAGGAAATATCACCCCAATCAGAATTTTTGGATTTGATCCTAGTACCCGCATGTTTGCGGGCTTTGAGATTCCAAAAGGTAAACTTGACTCGCTCAAACAGCCTTACACCGTCATGGTCGATCAAGGCAGCTTGAAATTTTTGAGCCTAGATCAAGTCAGCGATCCTCCAGAGACTTCTCCAGCCAATCGCGGCAGCATTGGAGCGTTTGGGGCACTGCCCGCTCAGATTGTTGGACTTTCCAAAGATACTCAATCGATCGCCTCTAGTGTCTTTATCTTCACATCGCTAGAGAACGCAAACGCTTACGGTACGGCAGGTTTAAACAGTTCAATCAACTGCATTCGACAATCGTCTGGTGAGTTGTCTTGTGTCAATAATTTTGAAAATCAGTCTCTGAACGCCGCTCCGGTAGACGCTCCTCCCCCCCGTCGCCTGACGATCGCTGATCCAATCTCCTTTGTCATGATTCGCGCCAAGGCTGGGCAAGACTTGGGGCAACTGAAGCAGCGTCTCGAATCTACCTTGCCCGGAACGCATGTCTACACTCAAGCCCAAATGTCAACCATTACCCGTAACTATTGGGAACAGCGCACTGGTGTTGGCTTTGTACTTGGACTCGGGGCAACGGTCGGCTTCATTGTCGGTATGGTGATCGTTGGACAAATTCTCTACTCGTCTGTTGCCGATCACCTGCGCGAATTTGGAACTCTCAAAGCAATGGGTGCGTCAAACTGGGTAATATACAGCGTGATTTTGGAACAAGCGCTATGGATGGCAGTCCTGGGTTACATCCCTAGTATTGCTTTGTGTTTGGGGCTGGGTGCATGGACACAAGCGGCTAAAGGCATCATGATTTTGATTACTCCAGCGACGGCAGGCGGCATTTTGGTACTTACGGTGGTGATGTGTGTTGGTTCAGCCCTCTTTGCGGTTCAGAAAGTGATGCGGGTTGATCCAGCGATCGTCTTTAAGGCGTAGTAGAATCTCTAACCAATAATACGGCGATCTTCTGACAAACGATAAAACCGCGACAGAGCAAAGGTTCGGGCGCTGATGTGTCACACCTATCCTCCCTCCGCCAAATTTTATCCTTTAAAATAAGAGTTGAGGTTCTACGCCGTTTTCAGCAGAAGCCCGATTGCTCTAGGTAAACTACTTCTATAAGGAGGTTTTAATCTGAACTCCATCTGGATTCCAGATTTTCGATTAGAAGTAATCTTTAGCAACATCTGTTTGAACTGCTCCCCACACCATCGCTGTCTAAGTTTTGTCCGCCCTTTTTATTTAAACGAATGACTGCTACCTCGATCGAATTAATACACGGTTCTAGGAGTCACACTAGTACTGTTCGTTCTACATACATTGACCGGGCAGAGACAAACGCGATCGCTGCTTGTGGGATCGAGATGGTGTACCACACGGGTGCAGAAAACTATCAAGCCTTAAAACAAGTCGATCTAGAAGTTAAGTTTGGCGATATTCAGCTTTTGATGGGTCCGTCGGGGTCTGGGAAGACGACGTTCTTGTCAATCTTGGCAGGAATTTTGACGCCTAGCGGTGGCAGTGTACGCCTTTTGGGTCAAGAAATCACGAAACTATCTAGCAGCAAACTGGCGCAGTTTCGCCTAGAAAATATCGGTTTCATCTTTCAAGGATTTAATCTGTTTCCAGCGCTGACAGCGCTCGAAAACGTTGAAGTGGCTCTGAAACTAAAAGGGATTCGTAAGACGGCCGCTCATCAGCAAGCTCAAGAGTTACTAGAACAAGTTGGACTGAGTGATAAGGGGAAGCGCTTGCCGCAAGACTTGTCAGGCGGACAAAAGCAGCGGGTAGCGATCGCGCGTGCTTTGGCTGGAAATCCACAACTGATCATGGCAGACGAGCCAACGGCCGCTCTCGACTCTCAAAATGGTCATGCGGTGATCGAACTGCTGCGCAACCTTGCCAAGGAAAAAGGTCGCACCGTTCTGATTGTGACTCACGATCCGCGCATCATTGATGTTGCTGACCACGTGGCTTATCTTGAAGACGGAATTATGCGTGACTCATAATCGATAGATTACTAGTCGATAGACTGCCAGATCCTAGACTCAAGAGAAACAGTAGAAGAGTAATTTCTCTTGCCTGATGATGCCACTGCAATAGGTTTCTTGCACGTTTGTAAGAAGTTTACTGCAGTGGCATCATCATTTATCTAGCTCAATGAGCCTGAAGGTTTGCCATAACCGCTGCATCAGCCAGCACAAGATGATGAATTTGAGTTGCGACGGAAACTCAATCGCTAAATTGCACCACTCGTAACGAGATTCCATTGGAGCCTGTTAACGTTCCCTCCATAACTTTGAGAATAGAGAGAAAGACTAGAGGTAACGGCTCAAATAAAACGCTCCGCTTCGGGGTCAAAGACGACGGCTTTTGGAAGCTCTTTCATCGCTTTGAGAACCAACACATAATCATCGAAATACTCTAAGTCGGGATCGGCATCACAACTGATATCAAACCGGAATCCATAAGTCGCTAACGTGGATTGATCAGCGCGATCGCTGCCAAATAATTCCACAATGCCTTGAGTTTCTTCTAAAACGGTGGGAGAGGAATCTGCCCAGACGTATAGCGACCAATCATTAATAAACAGCGTCAGTTGAGATTCCTCTCGAAATACTTCGATTGCGCCACTCCGTCCTGCTGGCGTTGAACTGAGCGCCGATCGCAGTTTCGCCTCAACTTGCTGAAGCGACACCGAAGTGTCGGTAGGGAGTAACACCATTGCTGTGTATGACATCTAGAACGTTCTCACTCAACAATAAAGCCGATTTCCGAAAAAACTCGTGACAAGGAATTCTCTAGTCTTAATTCTTTAGTCTTCTTAATTCTTTAGTCTATAGAGGAAAGGGTTGCGAAAAATGCGTTTCCCTGTAGAATTGCACAAACTTATCAAACAAATCCTAGAGGCAGGTGCTTTGCTGGCAGCAAAGAATTTCAATTCGTGTAGATCATCCGTTCTAAGTATGTTATCAATGATAGAAATCACCCAATTTTCGTTCATAGCATCGGTTCGAGGCTACACTAAACACTGATTTTTACCGTTCTCTAACTATTGCCTGTGTACGTCAAGCGCGTTGAACTAACTAACTTTAAATCGTTTGGGGGCACGACGCCAATTCCGTTGCTGCCAGGATTTACTGTGATTTCAGGTCCAAACGGATCTGGAAAGTCGAATTTGTTAGATGCGCTACTGTTCTGTTTGGGTTTAGCAGGCTCGAAAGGAATGCGGGCGGAGCGGTTGCCTGACTTGGTGAATCAAACGCAGAGCAGCAAAGGCCGATCAACTGTGGAAGCGATCGTCACGGCGACGTTTGATCTGTCAGATGAATTGGATGTTCTCAATGCGTTAATCAACCCGAATGAAGAGAACGCGGATGTTTCACTGAATCATTCTAATGGTCATCTTACCAACGGCAATGGACACGCTTCAAAAGATCATGAGTTAAATGGGCACACCGATAAGAATGGCAATGGAAACGGCATCATTAACGCAGAGTGGAGCGTGACGCGCAAGCTCCGAGTCACACAACAAGGAACTTACACTTCAAATTATTTTATCAATGGTGAACCGTGCACGTTAACTGAGCTACACGATCAGTTAAATCGCTTGCGTATTTACCCTGAGGGTTACAATGTTGTGCTTCAGGGAGACGTAACCCGGATTATCTCGATGAATGGACGAGAACGGCGGGAAATTATTGATGAATTAGCAGGCGTAGCATCGTTCGATCGCAAGATTAATCAAGCTAAAGATAAACTCAACGCGGTTAAAGAACAAGAAGATAAATTTCGCATCGTTGAAACTGAATTGATTGCTCAGCGCGATCGCTTAGCGCAAGACCGGATCAAAGCCGAGAAATATAAGAAACTCCGGGCGGACGTGCAGGCAAAAGAACTGTGGGAAGTCGTCATTCGCTTCCAAGATGCAGAAAAGAACGTTAGAAAGGTACAGGAGCAAATTGAGTCTGATGACAAGCAAACGATCAGTCTTACAGAACAATTAACCGTCTTACAAACAGAGATTGAGAAAACATCTGTTGAATTAGAAAAACTCAACGTGATTGTGCGATCGCTGGGCGAAGAAGAACAGATTGCCATTCAGTCAACCTTAGCCACTCGTGAAGCAGAACTGAGGCAACTCCAGCGTCAAGCAGAAGATTTAACGGCGGCAAGAGCCGAATTAGCCAAAGGGTTAGCGCGATCGCAGCAAGACCTCAGTGAGCATCTGCAAATGCTAGAGTCCCTGACTCTAGAGCAACAGAGCGTTGGTTCGAGAGAACTTGCGATCGCCACTCACCACCGCGACACCGCTCGCCAAAATTTAGAACAAAAACGCGAGGAAGCGAGTCATTCTGCGGCGAGTGCAGAAGCGTGGGTACAAGAACAAACGCAACTCCATCACCAAATTGAAACCTTAACGAAAACGCTTGAACCTCAGCGTACCGAACAAGCGCGGTTGCGCGAGAAAACCGAGCAACTCGAACGCCAAGTCCAAGAGCAAGCCAACATGCTACAACAGGCGGAACAGCAGCTTGCTCAGAAACAAACAGAATCTGCCGATCTCACTGCTCAATTAGAGGTGCAGACCCATCAAGTTCAATTCTCTGCCCAAGCCGTTTCGGAAGCCGAAGGTGAATTAAAGCTTCAACAAGAAACTCAAACGCGATTGTTAAATGAACAACGAGAAAAACAACGCAAGTTAGATAGATTAGAAGCGCAGGCGCAAGCCACTCAAGAAGCGCAAGGCACACAGGCATCTCAAGTCATTTTGCAGATGGGATTGTCGGGCGTGTGTGGGCTAGTGGCACAATTAGGACAGGTTGAACCGCGCTATCAGCTTGCGGTCGAGACGGCAGCAGGCGGACGATTGGCAAGCATCGTCGTGGAGGATGACGCGATCGCAGCGGCGGCGATCGAAATTCTCAAACAAAAACGCGCTGGACGCGCCACGTTCTTACCGATCAACAAAATTAGAGCGCCTCATATTCCGAACCTTTCGACTCAGCGACCAATGCGCGGCTGTGTCGATTACGCCGTCAATCTGATCGATTTTGAAGACAAGTATTACAACATTTTTGCTTACGTCTTTGGCACAACGCTGATTTTTGAAACGCTAGAGGATGCCCGTCGTCATCTCGGACAGCACCGCATTGTCACCCTGACCGGAGAATTGCTAGAAGCCAGTGGCGCGATGACCGGAGGCAGTACGGGACATCGATCGTCGCTGAAGTTTGGCAACGCTACTGCCGCTGAGTCACCCGAAATTGTTTCGCTGCGATCGCGCCTCAACGAAATTGATCGCATTCTGGCGCATTGTGACAGCGCGATCGCCAAAGCCAGCGATCGCCAAAAAGAGCGAACTGGAGCGCTCATCGAAGCACGGCAACAACTCCGAGAACTCCAGATTAAGGCGGAGCAAACCCAAAAAGAGGTCAAGCAACTCGAAAAGCAGCGCGATCTCCTCGCGCCACAGCTTAAAGCCAATCGAGAAGCTCTGGCGACGGCTCAGCATCGATTGCAAGCGCTAGATACTGGAGTGCCGATTCAAGAACGGCAGCTCGACGAGATTCGTCAGGCTTTAGCAACATTAGAGCAGTCTCAAACGCACAGCGAATGGCAACACATTCAAGCTGGGTTGCGATCGCTAGAAGCCGACCTGAATGAGAAAGAACTGGCGCTCCGGGGAATTGAACAACGCATCCAAACCCTCGAAACTCAGCGTCAGCGACTGCAAGAGAAGATCGAACAGGGACAAATTCGGATTGGGGAGCAGCGATCGCAGCAAACCATCCAACTTCAGCAGCAAACCGAAAATTCCAATCTGCAAGTCACCGTTCGGCAACAGGTTGCCGAATTGAGTGCCGCGATGTCCGCGCTGGATCAAAAACTAGGCGAAGAACGGCGCAAGCGAGATGCGATCGATCGTCAACTCCGAGATCAGCAAACCAACCAGCAGCAACTGACCTGGCAACGCGATAAAGTCCATGAAACGAGCCAAGCCCGCCGCGCTGAACTGATCGAACTGCAAGCACAATTAGAAACCCAGCGTGCCGATTTGCCCGATCCCTTACCTGAAATTCCAGCCGACGCCGATCGCAACTTAGGACAACTCCAGCACGAGATTCGCTCGATGCAGAAACGGCTCCAAGCAATGGAACCCGTGAACATGCTGGCGCTGGAAGAGTACGATCGCACCCAAGCCCGCCTCGAAGAACTGACTGAAAAATTAAGAACCCTAGAAGACGAGCGCACCGAACTGTTGCTCAGAATCGAAACGTTCACAACCTTGCGTCGCCGCGCCTTTATGGAAGCTTACGAAGCCGTAGACATCAACTTCCAGGCGATTTTTGCGACCCTTTCTGAGGGCGACGGACGGCTGCAACTCGAAGATCCTGAAGATCCCTTCAATGGTGGACTCAACCTGATTGCTCACCCAAAAGGCAAACCTGTTCAGCGACTTGCTTCGATGTCGGGAGGCGAAAAATCCCTGACGGCGCTCAGTTTTATCTTTGCTTTGCAGCGCTATCGACCCTCCCCCTTCTATGCCTTTGACGAAGTAGACATGTTCCTAGACGGCGCAAACGTGGAGCGATTGTCTAGAATGATCAAACAGCAGGCACAGCAAGCGCAGTTTATTGTGGTGAGTCTGCGTCGTCCGATGATTGAATCGGCGCAACGAACAATCGGGGTCACTCAAGCGCGGGGAGCCTACACCCAAGTTTTGGGGATCAAACTGCCGCAAAGTGCCCCTGTTTAGAGCATCGCTTAAACCATTTCTACCGAATCTTTCCGGTAGGGATTCCCGCTACCCTCAGATCGCATACCCGTAGGTATATGATGATGGGGTTCGGAACTATGATTTTAGTAATTAGACCAGATTTGTAAGCAGGATTCGGGACATAATGACAGAAGAATTTCGCCAACGCTCCGACATTCTTGGAACTCAGGTCATCACCCGCACCGCCGGAAAGCGACTGGGCGTCGTCAGTCAGCTTTGGGTTGATATCGATCGCCAAGAAGTCGTCGCCCTGAGTCTCCGCCCGAATCTGTTCTACGGCACGCCTCAGCCGATGATGCTCTCCAGCATTCGCCAAATTGGAGATGTAATTTTAGTGGATGATGAAGATGTGATCGAGGATGTTGATCTCGACATCTACAGCAACTTGGTCGGCTTCGAGGTGATCACCGAGACGGGCGAGTTGCTGGGCAAAGTGAGAGGCTTTCGGTTTGATATCGATAGCGGCAGGATTGATACGTTAGTGATTGCATCGATCGGGCTTCCCCTCATTCCTGATCAGATCGTCAGCACCTACGAACTTCCGATTGATGAAGTGATTAGTAGTGGCCCAGATCGGTTGATTGTGGTTGAAGGCTCAGAAGATCGGATGAGCCAAATTACGGTTGGTGTTCTAGAACGGTTGGGGCTTGGCAAAGCTCCTTGGGAACGGGAAGAAGAAGGTCAGTATTTTGCGCCCATTAAAACCGAGAATCAGCTGCCGTCAGGTCAACAAATTCCGATCGCAGCGCCTCCTCGCTATGAACCCAGCTATGAACCTAGTGTTGAGGAACAAACGTGGGACGAAGACACCTGGGAACCGGAACCGATTCAAATGCGATCGCCAGAACCTCCCATGCGTCAAGCTGAACTCTATCCTCCTACGTATGAAGAGGACGACGAGGACGATAACTGGAGTGCGGCGAGTAATAGTGATGTCTACAGCCAAAGCGATCGCTATGAAGACGAGCCCGAATACGAGGAAGATTTCGTTGATGAAGATGTAGAAGACATTGAAGTTGACTTTGTAGAGATTCAGGAACCCGCTTCTCCGCCGCTTCAACTGGCTGAGCCTACCGAAGATCCGTGGGCAGACAAAACGGAGGATGACTACAAGCCTCAAGAACTGAAGCTGCCTGAGAAGCCGCTTGAGAAACAAAAGGAGCCAGAATACGAGGAAGAAGGATATTAATCCTCAACTCCAATAGGCTTCACAAATCAGGGCTAAGACGTTTGACCTTCTGCCATACTGGAGAAAAGAACGTTTTGCCCTGATTTGCTTATGTTTGGTACATTTCAGCAGAGTAGCCTCCGCATTGAAGTTGATGCTTCCCAAGAAACGTTGCGGAACGGATTGACCCATCCGCGTGAGTTGCAAAAATGGCTCTGGTTTGAGCGATTGTCTGCTGGGTTGCCCGATACGTTGCAGCCTGGAGTGAAATTTACAGGTCAGATTGGCGCGATCGCAATCCAACACCAAGTCGAACTTGCTGAACCGAACCGGATTCGATTCTTACTGAGCCAAGGCATTGATGGCTTCCATGAATGGGCATGGGGGGACGGCTGGGTGCAGTCGAGAATTGAAGGGATCTCGCTGTTGCCGATTAATTTGGGTCAAACCATCAGTTTATTGAGCCTGAAGCAATATTTGGCGAGTCAAACGTCGCAGACGGATGCTTGAGAAAATGAGGAAATCGAAGCAGTTGCTGAGCAGTTTAGATTCGACGATCGCGCTAGAAGGCACTAAGGATGGCAGCCGTCTAGAGCAAAGATATGCTAGTTGAAATGAGTTTCAGAGACAACGGCAGTCAGCAGCGTCTAGTGACCTTAGACTTCCACCGACAGCTTTTATTCCGTCTGTTGCACCGCGACGTTGGATTGAGAGTGCTGAGCAACCTGTATCAATAATCGTAAGGCTTCATTTACTGCTTCATCATTGGGAAAAGCTTGGGCAACATCGGGATCTAGAAGCACTAGGTTTGTCCCTGTGCGATAGCGCTCAACATACTTGCCTTTAGCACCACCTTGCATTTGAGCAAAGTCGTACTCAGAACGCAGTTCGTCTTCCATTTCGTTCTCAATTTCCTTCTTCATAAAACCTCCGCTCCTGTTGAGTAGCTTTTCGGGCGCTAATGATTCGTACCTTTTCTCCTCGATCAGTATGTGCAACTATTAAAAGTCGCTCAAACCGAGATATACCAATAATAACGTAGCGATTTTCTCCGATCGAATGGTCAGGATCAGGGAAAGTTACAGATAGAGGGTTGTTAAATACGGTTGCGGCTTCTTGAAAGGAAACACCATGCTTCTCAAGGTTTAATATCGCTTTGTCCGGGTTCCATTCAAATTTCATCTGTAACTCTTCATAACTTGCAATTGGAACTTTCGGCGAGTTATGCAGGTGTACGATCCAACTCAGCGCCTTTCACAACCTAGTGAAAGTCTACTCTTATCCACAGCATCCGCGATCTCATTAACGCAACGAGAAGATTGAGATCACCCACTCCACCGCCATGTCATGCTGCCGATCTTAACGCTGCAAAAAAACGCTCTGGCTCATCATAGTTGGGAAAGATGAACGGTGCTCCCTCGTTGTGCAAGCTCTCAGCTTCATCACCAGATGCAATACCGATAAACTGATATCCTGATTTTCTTGCTGAACGAATATCCCAAACTCCGTCGCCTACATAGACGATACTGGAAAACGTTTGACCATACTGCTTTTCGGCTCTAATCAGCGCGATTGCTGTAATCCCCTCACGAGATTCGTCATCATCGGAAAAAGCATACGGAATGGTTTGAATTGGGAGATTAGCAGACTGAAGTTTGAAAAGGGCTGAGGCTGTCCAAGCACCACCCGCATAAGCGACATGGTGATCAGAAGACGTAAGCAGTTCGGATAGGATACTAGATGCCCCTGATACCGGTTGAATGCCGCCAATGCTTGCCGCCCCCTTTGCTAACAATTCAAGAAACCGCATTTGGAATCTTGCAACTTCATCAAGAGATGGATTCCGACCAAGCTGATGCTGACAAACTTCCTTCAAAATACAAGCATCAGTGACATGGCTGTAGGATGTCCAATCATTTGAAACCTCGGAAAACCTGAAGACCTCAAATAACGCTTGTAGAAATGCTTCATCGTCCAGGTCATTCGATTGGGTAAGAGTGCCATCAATATCGAACATTACTAATTGCATAGTGATCCTGCAACACCTTACAAACAACACTACTTCGACATCAAACTCTCACCTGAAATCTCAGATTAAGTTTAACAAAGTCAGCATATTACCTCTCGATGCGGCTCTACGGCAGAAAGCGTCTTACTGTCGGTGATCGCACCCTCGCCCAGTTCGACTATGTGATGCCCAATGGCAGACAATATGCGCTAAATCAACTAGGTAGCTTCTATGACGATCGCACCCTAACCTTGCGCAAATTTACTCTTCAATGGCTTAGCTTTTCTCAAACGGCTGGTGATCTCTCAAACGGCTGGTGATTTATAGATAGGGTCGCGACCTTTAGGTTAAACCTCTGGAGCTAATCAATGAAGGGAGCAAGATTAATAGATAAGGTCGCGACCTTTTTCTCAAACCTCTGGAGGTTATCTATGAATAGAGCAAGGTTGATAGATAAGGTCGCGACCTTTAAGTTAAATCTCTGGAGGTTATCTATGAATGGAGGTAGGTTTGGCTCAAACCTTGCGACTTTCGCTGCGATCGCTGCAATTTAAGCAGATTTGCCTTGATGCATTTAAGTGTTTTCTTGCAATTTTTGCGCAAAGCACGGATTGCAGCGCTAGTGCTACTGTCAATCGCTATCTGCAATGTCTCTCTAACTATCTCAGAAAGGTTGATCTCAGGAAAATAGCGGCTGTTGGACTGAATCACATAGGCGTTGTCCTGCAAACCATAGATGCTCAGTTCATCTGTTTTAAACAACCAAACTTCTGGCACACGATACGGCAGATAATCATTGACATCGGTGTAACTCGTCACGTCAATTTCAATGACTAAATCGGGTGGCGGTTCAACACTCCAATCAATCCGTCTTTTGCCTGTTACTGCCGCCCAATTATCGATGTAAAAGCAATAATCTGGCTCAAATCCACTTCTCTCTGGCAGTTGCATTGTGATAAGCGTGTAGGCTTGATACTCTTTCCCGGAGTGATCCAGCAGTTCTTTAGCCACATCTGCCAGAATATTAGCGTCGAACCCATGCGCGGGTAGAGGAGCCATCAGCAAAATTTCTCCCGGTCGGTATTTGATGCGGGGGATCGATTTGTCGTCGCCTCGTTGTTGAGTCAATGCGAGATAGTCCTGCCAGTTCCCTAGTAAGCGGACAACCGTTCCAGGGGGCAGGTTGATGTTTTCAGGAGATACGATCGCATACATTGAACCACCACCTTTTTGCAGTGCCAATCGATCAACCAACGTTGATTGATCGATTCTGTTTCTTGATCGTAAACGCATCAATCAAGAGACTTACGGTTTTCCGATCCGAAAGTTATTAGCACTCAGAGGCTGTGAGTGCTAAATTATCTACTTGGAGAACTGCGAGACAAAACTCACTATGGCAAAGATTGTTGTCTTTAACGACGAGTCCCGGCAAGCGCTCGAGCGGGGCGTAAATGCCCTAGCTGATGCAGTGCGTGTCACCTTGGGTCCACGCGGACGGAACGTACTGCTTGAGAAGAAGTATGGCGCACCTCAAATTGTGAACGATGGGGTGACGATCGCAAAAGATATTGAACTCGAAGATCCATTAGAAAATACAGGCGCTTCGCTGATTCGCGAAGTTGCGTCTAAAACGAAAGATTTGGCAGGCGATGGCACAACCACCGCAACCGTCCTTGCCCAAGCGATGATTCGCGAAGGTATGAAAAACGTAGCTGCCGGAGCAAATCCGATCAGCATTCGTCGCGGCATCGAAAAAGCGATCGCAACCCTCGTAACTGAAATCAAAGCGGCGGCAAAGCCCGTTGAAGGCAATGCGATCGCACAGGTTGCCACCGTGTCTTCTGGTGGTGATGAAGAGGTGGGCGCGATGATTGCCCAAGCGATGGACAAAGTCGGCAGAGACGGCGTGATTACGGTTGAAGAATCAAAATCCCTGGCGACAGAGATGGAGATTGTTGAAGGGATGCAGATCGATCGCGGCTACCTCTCTCCTTACTTTGTCACCGACGTTGAGCGGCTGATCGTTGAGTACGAAAACGCTGCTATTTTGCTTTGCGACAAGAAAATCAGCTCGATTCAAGAACTCGTTCCGGTACTCGAAAAGATTGCCCGTGCGGGTCAGCCGTTGCTGATCATTGCTGAAGACATTGAAGGTGAAGCCCTGGCAACGCTAGTAGTCAACCGTCTGCGCGGCGTTTTGAACGCAGCCGCAATCAAAGCACCCGGATTTGGCGATCGCAGAAAGCAGATGCTCGAAGACATCGCCGTTCTGACCGATGGTCAGGTGATTTCTGAAGAGATCGGCATGAGCCTCGACACCGTCACTCTTGAGATGTTGGGAACGGCTCGCAAAATCACGATCACTAAAGATGCCACCACGATCGTGTCTGACAACGACAACAGCGAGAACGTTAAAAAGCGTGTTGAGCAATTGCGTAAAGAACTCGATCGCAGCGATTCGGACTATGACAAAGAAAAGATTTCTGAGCGCATCGCTAAACTAGCAGGCGGCGTGGCCGTCATCAAAGTTGGAGCCGCAACCGAAACCGAACTGAAGAACCGCAAACTTCGCATCGAAGATGCTCTCAACGCAACCAAGGCAGCCGTTGAAGAAGGCATCGTTCCCGGTGGTGGTGTTTCGCTGATTCACCTTGCTGGAAAGGTAACAGCAATGGCAGCAAACCTCAGCGCTGAAGAGCGAGTCGGGGCTGAAATTGTGGTGCGATCGCTCGATGCTCCGTTGCGTCAAATTGCCGACAACGCGGGCGCAGAAGGTTCGGTTGTCGTCGAGAAAGTGCGTGAAATGGAGTTCAACCACGGCTTTAACGCCTTGACGGGCACTTACGAAGACCTGATCGCGGCTGGAATTGTTGATCCGGCTAAAGTCGTTCGGTCGGCGCTGCAAGACGCGGCTTCGATCGCAGGCATGGTACTAACGACTGAAGCGCTCGTCGTTGAGAAGCCTGAACCCAAAGCTGCGGCTGGCGCTCCGGGTATGGATCCGATGGGCGGCATGGGCGGTATGGGTGGCATGGGTGGCATGGGCGGCATGGGCATGATGTAGTCTGCCGCTCTAAGTTATAAAAAGCGTCCTAAAAAGCAGTCGAGCTAATTTAAGCTCGACTGCTTTTTCATCTTTATGGACAACTGCTACTCGGCTTACGGGATCCTAAATTGATACGATTTAGCCTCGATAAATCTAGCGTAGAGTTTTCATACTGATTCTGATTTCCTACTTTCTTCCAGCGACCCAACTTGAGAAATCCACCCGGATCAAATGAGGTGTTGGAGCGACTAGCAGGATTGGGCGACGGCTCATATGGAATAGCAACGCCCGTGAACGTATTGCCATTCACTGTGCCTTTCACACAACTTCCTTCATTATCAATTTGTCCAAACGTTCCAACGATCTGGTTTCCTCGCTTGTTAAACAGAAACAAGACACCGCCTTGCTTGAGGAGTTGGTCACTGCTCAGTACTCCCGTTGCCTTGCCATTCCAAAAGCGGTAGCTGCCATCTGGTAGAGCCGAGACGGTGCCACCCGTTGGCGATGGAGTTGATCCTGACGTGGATTGGCAGATCAACGTATCGTTTACCGCTTTGAAGCCGTCGCCGTCGCTAGAGCCTCGCAGTTCGTTGTAGTATTTCGGATCGCTTAAGAAGAGCTGCCGTGCTTGTGCAACATTAGTTTTATAGAGAATCAGTTCTCGCTCTGACGCGATCGTAGCGGCAACCGTTCCACCAACGGGCGTTGGCAACTGTTCATACTTAACCGTGGTATTTCCGTCCATTTCGGTCAGAGTAACTAACGTCCGCATTCCTAATGGGTTAGGAGTTCCAGCGTTGGAATTGAAGCTACACGTGGTGGTTGGCGTTACAGCTTGAGCGGGGGCTGATGGAGCAATGATCCCCGCGATTGTCGCAAGAAGCAATACAGAAACTGGATTGAACGCCAAAAGCAATCTAGATTTGAAGAAATTCATATTCTACGGGTAGCCTTAAAGATTGATGCTTTGCGATCCTACAGGGTGCAGGTGCCCTGATATCAAAACAGACACGTGTTTTAACGAATACCTGAATTAGCTTTGCCAGGCTCCGAAGGATCGCTTATTGCGATAAAACCTTCGTGTTCCCTAACTGAGGACTTGACTTCCTGAAATCCCTTTGTTAGGGTCTAGAGTAATCAACATTCTTCCGAATCATTTTTTAGCGATGCACTACAGCCCATCCTACTTTTACTTTTTTTGGCGAGAGGCGGTTCACCTGGCGTGAATGAAGCTTGTCTTCGCCTGGTGAACCGCAGAGTCGCATCTGCGGTTTTTTAATGGCTTGAAGATCTGTCCTACACTCCCCTCACCCCTTCATCCCTCATACCTCATCCTCCCCATGTCTCTCCTCACCTCTTGGTTTTTTAGCTTTTTTTGGACCCAAATCAGTTCTGGGTGAGATTTCTACATGAAATTCTTCAGCCTGGAACTCAATCAGTTCCAGGCTTTTTTGTTATTAACCAACCCTCTCTTAAAGGAGTCATTTCAATGCAAGGCGCACCCCTAGTTACCAAGCTCAATTCTGCTCACAAAACGATCGTGCCGCTCTCCGATCTCGTCTCAATTGGCGGCGAAGAAGTCGTAATTATCGGTGGACCCTGTACGGTCGAAAGTCTAAGCCAAATGGAAACCGTCGCTCGACATCTCAAGTCGGCTCCCATCCAAGCGCTTCGGGGCGGCGTTTACAAACCGCGCACCTCGCCCTATGCATTTCAAGGCATGGGGATCGAAGGATTAGATATTCTTGCCTCAGTCCGGCAACGCTATGACTTACCTGTGGTGACAGAAGTGATGGCGATTTCGCAGATCGAAGAAATTTCTGCCTATGCCGATATGCTGCAAGTTGGCAGCCGCAATATGCAAAATTTCGATTTGCTAAAAGCGTTAGGACAGGCGAATAAACCGATTCTGCTTAAACGCGGACTGGCGGCGACGATCGAAGAATTTGTCATGGCGGCAGAATACGTTGCCAGTCATGGCAATTCCCAGATTGTGCTATGTGAGCGAGGCATTCGCAGCTTCGATACCTACACCCGTAATGTGTTGGATCTGGGCGCAGTGGCAGCCCTGCGTCAAATCACTCATTTACCGATTTTGGTTGATCCTAGCCATGCGGCAGGCAAACGAGAACTGATTGCTGATTTGTCGAGAGCCGCGATCGCATGTGGAGCCGACGGACTCATTATCGAATGCCATCCCGAACCCGAAAAGTCAGTTTCCGATGCGCGGCAAGCTCTTTCCCTAGAAGATATGGCAGCCTTGGTTCGCAGCCTAGAGCCAATTGCAGAAGCGGTTGGACGAAAAATGTACGGACGAGAGCTTGTGATTAGCGCTCGTCACTCCGAAGAAATCGCCTAGCTCTTGACCGATGGAGGGCAACCGTCACTGGGCGGTCATCCCTCGATCGGCGGCGATGATCGAACTCGTTAAGAACAATGCTCTATTTAGAAGTCTGAAGGTAAGTCTAAAAATATTCTGCACGGGCGAAGTCTAGCCCAAACGGATTAGCGAAGCAGTTGAGGCGATGCTTTACGATCGCCGAATATTCAAACAGCACCAATCGCCGCGTTTCCACAGGGCTGCAACGATCCAACCATTCGCTTCTAGAGTGTCAGCCACAGGTTTTGCTTGTTCTAACAGAATTCCGCTCAAAATTCCCCAGGTTGACGCTTTAACCAGGGGAGTCCACTGAGGAATTAAGTCAATGATCACCTCTGCCAAAATGTTGCACACCAATCCATCTACGGGTTCAGCCAGCATTGTTGCTAACTGTTGAACGCTTCCTTCTTTCACAATCAATTTTCGTGGATCGATTTGATTCAGAATGATGTTTTCTTGCGTTGCTTTTACCGCTAACGGATCGGTATCCACGGCGTAGGCTTTTTTCGCGCCTAGCAATAAGGCTCCGACAGACAAAATTCCTGACCCGCAGCCAACGTCCGCTAAAACCACATCTTGAGGATTTTCGCCAAGGCGCATTTCTAGCGCTTCTAGGCAAAGCTGAGTGGTGGCATGATCGCCAGTGCCAAACGCAACGCCGGGTTCTAACTGTAGAATAATCCGATTTTGCACCTCTGGTTTTGGCAACCACGCCGGATTAATTAAGAAGCGATCGCCAATCTCTTGCGGCTGCCAATGTACTTTCCAGCTACTCGCCCAATCTTCCTCATCAATCAGTCCCCACTGCACGATCGGAGTCGGCAATCCGGCGCACAAAGCATCTTGGCGGATCCACAGCGATAGAGCAGACAGATCTAATAGCTGCGCTTTTTGCTGGGGCAAGTAACCTGCAACCAAGCACGACGATCCGGTCAGTTGGCTTGATGTTCCTCGGCAACCGAAATTATCGAGTCGCCAATAGACCAGTTCATCTAGTGCCGCATCGCAGAGGACTTGAATTTCCCACCAACTGTTTGACATAGAGCGAGCAAAAGGGATGAGGGATGAAAGATTTAATTCTCTCATGCTTCATCCTTCATCCCTCATCCCTGTTTATCCTCGTCCCTGTTTATAACGTTACGGTGTAGGCATCTCGAATACCTGAAACCTTTTTCACTTCCTCTAAAATGTTATCGGGCAGGGGATCATCAATGCTGAGAACCATTACGGCATCCCCGCGAACGATCTTACGACCGACTTGCATACTGGCAATATTGACGTTAAAGCCACCGAGTAACGAGCCAATACTCCCAATGATTCCCGGCATGTCTCGGTGCAGGGTAAACAGCATATAGCGGTTGGGTGGAACGTTGATCGGAAAGTCATTTAAGCTGGTGATCCGAATTTCATTGTCGCCGAGCAACGCTCCGGTCACAGAATGCTCACCAAGAGAGCCTTTCGCCGTTAATTGCAAGGAACCCGCATAGTCTTTGACCGACGCATCCCGAGTCTCGATGACACGAATTCCTCGTTCTTTCGCTTCGATGCTGGCGTTCACATAGTTGACTCGTTCTTGCAAAGCATGGGATAGCAACCCTTTTAAGGCGGCAATCACGATCGGCTGGCTTTGATTGGTCGCCAGTTCCCCACGCAAGCCGATATTGAGCGATTCGATCCGTCCGCCTGCAAGCTGACCGACCAGATTTCCTAACGTTTCTGCAAGCTGTAGATAGGGTTTGAGTTGCTCTAATAGGTCAGGACGCAAACCAGGGATGTTGACGGCCGATCGCGCAGGTAGTCCGAGCAAAACATCGCGAATTTGTTCGGCAACATCGACCGCGACGTTGACTTGCGCTTCTTCGGTGGAAGCTCCTAAGTGGGGGGTGAGGACGATTTCTTTGCCCAACGACGTGAGCGGACTTTCTCCTAATGGTTCGGAGCTAAATACGTCTATGGCGGCTCCCGCAATTTTTCCTTCTGCCAACGCTGTCGCTAAGGCTTGCTCATCGATAATGCCCCCTCGCGCACAGTTGATGATGCGAGTGGTCGGTTTCATCCGGGCGATCGCATCGGCATTGATCAAGTTTGCGGTCTCTGGCGTCTTCGGAATATGCAGCGTGATGTAATCCGATTCTTGAAACAGCATATCGAGTTCGACCAATCGGCAATTGAGCTGTTCTGCCCGTTCAACCGACACGAAGGGATCGTATGCCAATAGTTTCATACCCATCGCTCGCGCAACGGTGGCCACGTGAGCACCAATTTTGCCAAGTCCAACGACCCCTAGAGTTTTGTTGTAGACTTCATTTCCGGTAAAGCTTTTGCGATCCCACTTGCCACTTTTAGTCGCTTGGTTAGCGGCGGGAATGTAGCGCGATAGAGACATCATCATCGCCAGCGTGTGTTCTGCCGCCGCGATCGTATTGCCTTCTGGAGAGTTGACGACCACAATACCGCGTCGCGTCGCTGCCGGGACATCAACGTTATCGACGCCGACCCCTGCCCGTCCAATAATTTTGAGATTCGTGCCCGCCTCGATCACGTCTGCCGTTACTCGGGTTCCCGAGCGAATCATGAGCGCATCATAGTCTGGAATGATCTGCACGAGTTGCTCAGGGGGCAACCCAGTTTTGACATCGACTTGGGCAACCTGCGAGAGAATATCAATTCCCACTTGATCAATGGGATCGGAAACAAGAACCTTGGGCATAACTACTGCTGTTGAATGAGAGGTGTTGGATGAGAGGAGATGAGGGGCGGAGCGGACTAAGGGGTAGGACTCATTCCTTGTGCTAGTGTTGCCACAGGCGTCCCTTCTTGCGGAGTGCAGGCGTCCTTCATCCTTTCAAGACGTTCCCCAAACAGTCATTCTAGTAGATCGGTGTCACTCGCCTTGCTCCTCAGCCAAAAAAATTCGGATCAGCGGTGCTCTCCTGTATTTGACAAGGAATCGAGCGTCCTCTAGAGTGAGTCAAAATACTACATCAGGAGCAAAACCAATGATACAAGCTGTAAAGCGTTTCTCAGGACTGGCTGGCTCAACGGTTGTATGGTTTGGGCTGGCAAGCTTAGTGCCTGCAATTGCGACCGCACCGATTGCCCCACAAATTAGCCCAGCAACACTGAACGGTCAACGTGTTTATGTGTTGAACATGACTCGTAGTGGCGATAAAGTCTTAGTGCGTTGCTATCCAGGACAGCAACCCAAAGTCGCGGTGCAAGCCAAACCAAACGGAACGAAAGAAGGAACCTTGACTTGCGGAAACTAGACACTGCACTTCAGGCTTGGCTAAGCAACTCCTCTAAAACGTAGAGTTCAGATCCCTGTTTTTAGCTTGAGAAATCAGAATCAAACGGCTCTAGAAACTAAGGTGAATTGCTGGAGTTACTGGCGCACCAATTTGAACATTATCCGGTAGCGTTTCGATCGGTAACGTTTGGTAGCGAGTCAAGCGCGAGTAGTTTATGAGTTAGAGCAAATTCAGCAATCTCAAGATGCCGTGCAGTCAGGACATGGCTATCTATACCGCCGCAGGATAAAGACATCTTAACTGCCTCGGTAGGTGCTGTAAGCCCAAGGAGAAGCCAACAATGGAACATGGTAGTGAGCCGTGGCATCCGCAATACTAAACTGAATCGGAACCCGATTTAGAAACGGTGGATGCGGCAAGTCATGGCTTCCTTTAGCAAAATAATCCCCGATCGCAAAAACCAACTCATAGGTTCCGGGCTGAAAGGCGTCATCGACGAGCAGCGGTTGCTCGGTGCGTCCATCCGAGTTTGTCGTCGTGGTTGTTAGGCGGGTTCTCTCGCTGGATGATTCATCGATCCACCAGAGTTCGATCTTCAGGCCATCCGCCGGACATCCGCGAGCCGTGTCTAAAACGTGAGTGGTAAGTTTGCCCATCAGTTTAGCGGCCCACCTAGAATTGTGTTGGCGATCGCAGCCATAATATTCGAGCCATCTTCCCGCTTTAGTTCTTCATACCATTGCTGCGTTTTTTCTGGCTGTTTACCGTGGGTGATATCAGACCGTTTGCGAGCACGGTGAATGATGTCAGCGACCCGACCAATTCGAGCGGCTTCATATCGCTTGAGCGCATCCTCTACGCCCAAATTGGTAGTTTGCAGATAGTTTGCTAAAACCAACGCATCTTCCAGTGCCTGACAGCCTCCTTGTCCGACATCCGGCGCAGTGCCGTGGGCGGCATCTCCAAGCAACGCAACTCGACCCCGCACTAGCGTCGGTAACGGATCAACATCATGGATTTCGACCCGGCTGGTTGTCGTCGGATCGAGCCGTTCAATCAAGGTTTGAACAGGAGATGCCCATCCTTTGAAGAAGCTGAACAGTTCTTCTTGATAGGTTTCAGGCTGGCTCACCGTGCCTTTGGGGAGCGGAACATCGAGGAAAAAGTAAAAGCGATTAGCGCAAGGCGCAACTTCAGAGAAAATGGCTCCGCCAAGCTCCGAAGGAGCGCGTCCAACAGGCATCAGCGAGGCTCGTTTGTGTGCACCCACATACAGTACCCAACTGTTTTTAGGGGCAAGATCTTCACTTGCGGGGATTAATCCATTCCAGTTAACGTAACCGACATACTTGCGCTCAACTGGATAGCCCAAAACATAGCTACGCAATACCGAATGGGTTCCATCGGCTGCAACCAGCACGTCACCTGTGGTTTGATGCCCGTCTTCAAAGAACGCGGTGACTCCCTTCTCATCTTGCTCAACGCTTAGGCATTTAGAATTGAGTTGCACCGTCTCCACTCCAACCGCACGAAGTAATAGTTGTTGTAGCTCGGTTCGGGTGACTGGATAGGGGCGTTGCCCAACGTGGTCGATCAGCGGCTGCAAACTAAAATCAGTCAGCGTTTCACCTGTGGAACTGTAGTACGCCATCCGATCCATCTGTCCGCCGACCTGTGCGATCGCTTGACCCAATCCGAGTCGGTTGAGCACTTTAACGCCATTTGACCACAGTGAGATTGCTGCACCTGCGGAACGGAGTTCTTTGACGCGATCGTAGATCTCAACGCTATATCCTGCTTGCTGAAGCGCGATTCCAGCCGTGAGTCCTCCCATTCCTGCACCAATGATGATGGCTTTTAAGTGCTCCACAGCAATCTCTCCCTATTTGGATTCGGTGCCAATCAAATTCTTTCTGTATTATTGGCAACAGTGAATGCTTTAGCAGTTCAGACTGGACACTTCCGGTTTGAAAATTGGTTTGAAGATCGGTTTGAAGATCTGAGTTGCTGACTGCTCTTCCTCGTATGTTATTTTGGCTTCTGTTGGAATAATTTTAACCACATCTACAGAATTGTGTTAATTATCGGCTAGTGCAATCAAATTCTGATTCACAAAAACCTTCTGTCTGTTCAGAGGTCATTGCAGTAAATATCTTCTTTTGCGGTACTGGCGATCGCGGCTTATGTTAAACATGCGCGCCAATCGTCCGTCGCTTAAGCGAGCAAAGTATAGGTCTCTACTTGAGTTGATCGATTCTCAAACAGTGTCGCGATCGCGCTGAATTCATGCCCAAAATTCTACAGGACTGACGCATTGACAACGGATCGGGCTGGAACCAGATCTAATTCCAATGCATCAGCTCTGTTAATGCATCAAACTACGAATTGCTTCTAGAACGCCTCGCGCCTTACTCAGCGTTTCTTCGTATTCCGTTTCGGGTACAGAATCAGCAACTAGACCCGCTCCCGCCTGAACACTGACCCTATGGTTGCCATTACCTAACGATCGAACCACCATAGTACGAATCGCGATCGCGCTGTTCAACTGGCCCTCAAAATCGTAATAGCCATAGACGCCAGAATAAACGCCCCGGCGACACGGTTCGAGATCGTGAATAATTTCCATCGCCCGAATCTTCGGCGCTCCGCTCACCGTTCCTGCTGGAAAACAGGCTTTGAGCAAGTCCCAAGCAGTTTTACTTGGCGATAGTTGACCGACGACATTACTGACAATGTGCATCACGTGAGAATAGCGCTCAATCACCATGAGTTCGTCTACCTGAACCGAACCGTTGATGCAAACTCGACCCAAATCATTACGACCGAGATCAATCAGCATCACATGTTCCGCGACTTCTTTGGGATCCGCCAACAAATCCTTTTCTAACGCCACATCTTCTGCGTGAGTCTTGCCGCGACGACGTGTGCCCGCGATCGGGCGGACGGTCGCAATTTTCGGCTGAGTTGGATCGCCCGCTAACTCTGCTTTTACCATCACTTCAGGACTCGATCCAATAATTTGCCAGTCGCCAAAGTGGAAGTACGCCATGTATGGTGAAGGATTGACCAACCGCAGCGATCGATACAGTCCAAACGGCTCACCGCTATACTCTGCCGATAGCTGCTGAGAGATGACTACCTGAAAAATATCGCCTGCTCGAATGTGATCCTTCGCCTTCTCAACGTTGGTGCAAAATTGCTCTTTTGTGGTGTTGCTCGTCCACTGAAGCGCTGCTGTTTCAGAAGTTGGGGCTTTCCACGGCAGCAGATGGGCTTGCTCGGATAGGGGAGACTGGAGTTTGCCCACAAGTTGAGAGACGCGATCGCAGGCTTGCCCATACGCCGTCTCTAGATTCACGCTCGGATCGCGCAGATCGGCATATGCGATCGCCCAAATCTTCCGTTTCACCTGGTCAAAAATCAGCAGGTTATCGATCTGCATCCACAACCCATCTGGCACGTCATTCTCAGTCGCCGAATAAACCGGAACTCGTGGCTCCATCCATTGAATCAATTCATAGCCCCAAAACCCAAACAGCCCGCCAATTCCAGGCGGTAACTGGGGTAACTTCACGGGGTGAACCGACTCAAGGCATTGAGACAATGCATCAAACGGATCGCCTTGGTAGACCTGCTGCGTGCCGTCCCGCTGAGTTTGAGTCGTGCGATCGCCTCGTGCTTCTAATACCCAAAGCGGATCGCAGCCCAAAAAGCTGTAGCGCCCAAGCGTTTCTCCGCCTTCCACCGATTCCAACAAAAAGCTGTAGGGCTGTCCTGCACAAACTCGATACCATGCCGACACTGGGGTATCTAGATCCGCCACCCATTCTTGATAGACCGGAACAAAATTTCCCTGCTTCGCAAGTTCTGCGAACTGAGACAAGTCTGGAAAGATCATGACGTTTCTAGAGGAATGAGGGACACCTTACGGCAAGGCTGACGCAAGGAGGAGGAATACAGGATGAAAAATAGAGGCTGCAAGGCTTAGGATACAGCAGACTCACCCTAGAACTCAAACGCCCTATTTATCTCTCTTCCTTCACCCCTCGCGAAAGCCGGGCATTGCTCTCTTTCATCCCTGATCTCATCCCTAAAAATTAGGAGCCAAACTCTAGAGCAGAAACTCTGAGATGGCTCCTAATAGCGATGTTAATTAGAAAACGTGCGATTAAGGATCGTAGGTTTTCTTGCTGCTGAACTTCAGTCTAACGGGTTCTCCATTAGCACCGATGTTGCGGGGTACGCTGTTGACCGCAACGCGACCAGGATTTACCTTTTCGGGGAATACACCATCTGAAGGGTGCAAATACTGCAATTCGCCGTTGGGGAATTCACGATAGATCTTGTAATCGGTGATTTTGAACTTCGTGCGAAGTTGTCCACCGAGGGTAAGACAGTGTTCCTTGCGAGCTAAATACAGCAAGTTGTCACCTTGACGCATTTTTGCAGCGCCACTGATCGGCATCTCAAAAACCTGTTCTTTGGGACTAGACCAGGTGATGGCATATCTTTCTTCTACTAGGGCTTTGGTGAGCAGTCCGCCTGTGCTGCCACCAAACAATGGAGCTTGTCCTTTAAGAGTTTCTGACATAAGGTCTCGCTCTAAACGTTTTTAGGCATCCTATCACCGAGGGTTTACTTCAATGTCGAAACTGTAATAGTTGTTAATAGGAGAGGAATGCCAAGTCCTCTAGTGATTGCGTCTTCGGCGAGTGGACATTGACTGCTGTTCTTCGAGCGACACCGTGGGAATGGTGAAGTGAAACTGGCTCCCGCGATCTTTACCCCCCGATTCTGCCCAAATTCGTCCGCCCCAATTGGTAATAATTTGACGGCAAATCGCCAGTCCAAGTCCAGTTCCTCCGGTTGTGCGACGCAGTGCGCCTTCTTCTTGATAAAAGCGATCGAAGACGGTTTCGAGCCGGTTGGCTTCAATTCCTCGTCCTGTATCGGAGACGGTGACTTCTAGCATCTTGCTGCCGATGCGCTTTGCTTGGATCGTAATCCTGCCGTCGGGATCGGTAAATTTACAGGCGTTGTCTAACAGCTTGGTCAACACTTCTACAAGCCATTCTCCATCGACCTTCACCAAGGGTAGCTCGGTCGAAAGTTGGGTCACAATTTGTGGAATCGGATCGGCAAATCGGCGGGCTTGAACGCTGCTCAGGGCGAGATCAACACATTCCCAAAGGGGCAAAGGCTCCATTCTCCATTCGACGCGTCCGCTCTCTAAGCGTGAGAGCGTCAGGAAGTCTTGAATGAGCTTTCGCATTCGCTCCCCGTCCGTCAGAGCGGAATTTAACAGCACTTGCCGCAGGTCAGGCGACATGTCAGGCTCACTGGCAAGACTTTCTAAACAAACCTGAATGGTCGATAAGGGGGTGCGGAGTTCGTGTCCGGTGATCGCGATCAAATTGCTGCGCGTGCGATCGAGGGCTTCTAGCTGTTGGTTGAGGTCTTCTAGATTCTCAAACGCTTCGGCTTGGATTAAAGCGACGCCGATTTGACTTGCGATCGCTTCGATCATTTCTAGTTCATGCTCATTTAGGTCGTGGGGTGTTGGGTTGCAGAAATGCAGCTCTACCATGCCCAGAAGTTGATTTTGATGCAGTACCGGAACCATCAACCACGAGCGAATATGCCACGTTTGCGCTAGGGCTTGAATCGTGAATTCTCCGTCTTTAATCACCGAGAGTCGGTCATCGGCTTGAGTGTCTTGAATATAGACGGGTTCTTGCTCCTGCACCACTTGCTCAAACAGCGGATTGCCTTGCAGCGTCCAAGTTCGACCTGCCAACGATGGCACAGGCTCATCGCAGATGGAACCGAGATATTCATGATCAAGCGTGGCGCTAGTGTCGATCGCTTTACAGCGATAAATCAAACACCGACCTACGCCTAATACCTGTCCGAGTTCCGTCGCTGCCACTTTGAGGATCTCGTTGGGGTTGAGCGATTGCCGCACGGCGGCTGTAATCAGGTTGACCAATCGCTCTTTTCGTTCTTGCTCCGCGATCGAGCGGTAGGCTTTTGTCAGTTTGTACTGTCCTGCCTGAAGATACGTCACCAATCGCTGCGCAAAGGGAGCCGGGTCAACATGAATGCCGCCTGAGTGCGCTTCGGTTTCAATTTGCTCAAGAACGCCATCTGTTTTAGATTTTAATTCCGGGCGGTACTGGGCAATTCGGTGCAGCAACAATTCGGCTGCTTTGCAAACCATTGCGCGATCGAACGTCCAAATTCCTTCAAAGCGCCGAGCCTGATCCACATGTAATTCAGGGGTGTCAGTCCGCAGTTCTGGCAATTCTCGCTCTTTGCAAATCAAACACGAGGCGTACTGCTGTCCTAAAACAACCAGATGCCACTCCTTGCTGAGGGCATCTTTTGGATCAAAAGCGATCGTTTCATAGTGATTCGATTGGTTTGTAAAATCGGTTTCTGGAGCGGCTAGAACGTAGACTTGATCCGTTCGTTCAGAAATGCGTAAGTAGCGATGTGCCTCTTGCCGATAAAACCGTTCCCGCTGAAAGCTCGCAATGACCAGTGGATGATCGTCTCCCGCCAAAACTTGGTCTTCCATGGCATGAGAGAGAGCCGTCATGGAAGATTTGAAATACATTTGGGGATGCACCTGAGGAAGGGCTTTGAGCAGGGCATCCAGGACGGAATCGGAGATGATCATTGATTGTGTTACGAGCCAATCATATCGATCTTGGCGGATAAGGAGGGGGTGATGATAGTCTAGCGGGTTGAGCTTCACAAGGTGGAAATACTGTAAAACTCTGTAACGCAATTTGTTGAGAGGCGCAAAATGCTCGACGCGATAGAAAGCCGACGCTATCAGCAGGCATCGCCTCTAACCTGGATGCCGCATATTAAGGATTTGCAAATTTATTGCTGCCGCCATGACATCCATCTGGAAATCTTAATTCCCAAGTTGGACTGGTCACTGCCGTTGATTAGAGCCCAGTTTTGAAAGCTTGCGCTGTTGCAGCGTCATTGCTGCTTAATCTTGTCCTGAAGCGTTGTTCAACGTATCGCTAACAACAGATTGAAGATGATGCTCTACATCCAATTAGGTGCGCTTTTGTCTTACTGAAGAGTGACGCACAAAAAACGTATAGCTAGTTACCTAGGAAGAAGGAATGAAACAAACGTTAAGCTTTAGCACGCCAAGCGCTGCTAGAGGCGTACTTTATTCTCGTTCGGTAGCATACCAAACGTAGAAATTTAAGTCAAGGAGATTTTAATGTTTTATCACACAAAACGGTTACAATACTTTACTCCACCAACGCAGCCCGATCCGGTTTATGCCAAGAGGCTGCAAGAGCTGATCGGCGGTAGCTTCGGGGAAATGACCGTGATGATGCAGTACCTATTCCAGGGCTGGAACTGTCGCGGACCTGCTAAATACCGAGATATGTTGCTGGACATCGGGACTGAGGAAATTGGTCACGTGGAGATGCTCTCCACAATGATCGCCCATCTACTGGACAAAGCACCGATCAAAATGCAAGAAGAGGGTGCAAAAGATCCTGTAGTCGGTGCCGTTATGGGAGGCACAAACCCCCGAGACGTGATTATGGCGGCGATGAACCCCCAGCACGAAATTGTTTCTGGTGGCGGTGCAATGCCTGCTGATAGCGTTGGCTTCCCCTGGAATGGTCGCTTTATTGTCGCAAGCGGCAACTTGATGGCGGACTTTCGTTCTAACCTCCATGCCGAGTCTCAGGGCCTCTTACAGACTATACGGTTGTATGAAATGACCGATGACCCAGGCGTGAAAGACCATCTCAGTTTCATGATTGCCCGCGACACGATGCACCAAAACCAGTGGTTGGCCGCGATCGAAGATCTGCAAAGTGAAGGATTTGGGGATGCCGTTGTTCCTAGCATCGCTTACGAATACGGGAAAAACGAGCACGCTTATCAGTTCTGGAACCACTCCGAGGGGCAAGAAAGCGCCGAAGGTCGTTGGGCAAAAGGACCTTCCATGGATGGCAAAGGTGAGTTCCAATATGTGGCAGATCCGCAGCCTATAGGCCCACAACCCGAACCGCCGCAGCCTGATCCACGCTTGCAGTCTACGCCCATGACTCCTCAGGCTATCCAGAAAACGGCGACCAGCAAACCGAATATCATTGATCGCGTGGTTGACGCGGTCGATCGCATTACTCCTGGCGGTCAAGAGTAATAGACAGGGTTAAGGCATAAGGAGTCAGGAGTTAGAGCAGCCTATGCTTGCTGAGTCTAGTGGGCAATACCTCTTTCCCACGCTCTTTGATTCCCACCCGAGTTCTTTGCTCACCGAAGATCGATACAACGACGCACTGTAAAAAGTTGAGGATAGGAGGATTAAGTCTAATCCTCCTATCCTTGTAAAAACTTTATTAATCGTGTCTTTGCGACACGGCATCGAAGCCAATTAATTAGGTCTACAACACTGCCTATTGGTTAGCAGATTTAGTAATGCTACTAATCAGGATTTGGAAAATGATTCTGCCATTTCTGCACCCATTCTGCCAAAGCCGCTTCTAGCTCAGGCGGCGCAGCGTTCTGAGAGACTGCGATCGCTTCCCCCAAAGACGCACTAGACCCTTGTTTCGCACCTTGAGCCGTCGTTGAAATATTAATCCACAGGCAGCGGGTATCGCGTAGAGGAGCTTGTCCTAGCACCCACGGAAGTAGACGCTTTATCACCACTGATGGATAGATTTCACGGCGGCGAAACTCGTTGCCGTGAACTAAAGTTTCACCGTGGGATGCAATACAAGTGCTGAGGTGCGGAATCCCTTGCTGATAAAACAAAACATAAGTGCCGACCCCTGCGCGATCGCGAATCACAAATTCGGGTTGATTGAGCGTGAGGGTAGAATCTTGAAGGATCGAAGGCACGTCTACATATCCCCTCATCAGATACCGTGTCTCAACTGAAATTGGCATGTCCTGACGCAAATATTGGTAGTGACGACCCGCGATCGTGAATTCATCCAATCGGGACACCAAAGCGGGGCTGAGGGTTTGCTGCGCAGCGATTGGATTACTCTGAAGCAGCCGCCAACCTGGAATTGAGACGTTTGCTGGAAAGGCGTAGGTTGACGTTTGGGTTGATAGGGTATCGGTTGGTATAAAGGTTTTTGCGATCGCAAGAACGCTTGCACCAAGTACGATCGTTAACATCCCGTTCTGAAGCCGTTCCCCGTGTTTCATGTCGTGCGTTGAGACAACTGATGGTAGTTGGATTTACCTTATTCAGTTAATCGAGCGATCCTGAGGTTCTCCGGACAGAATTACTGAGGATTGATAGCGCTTTCAATTTCGCCTTCGGCTTGTAGCGCGATCTCTCTAAGGTGATCTAACGTTTGTTGATCCGCGTGTTGCCATAAGCCTCGCTGGTTAGCTTCTAGCAATCGCTCTGACATATCTCGCAGTGCCCATGGGTTTTTCTGCTGCACAAAGGCCTGCACAGCCGAATCGAAGATGTACGCTTCAGCGACACCTTGATACATATAATCTTCAACGCATCGCGTTGTGGCATCGTAAGCAAATAGATAATCTACTGTTGCTGCCATTTCAAATGCGCCTTTGTAACCGTGGCGCATGACTCCCGCAATCCATTTGGGGTTGACTACGCGAGAGCGATAAACGCGATCGATCTCGTCTTTGAGCGATCGCACTTTTGGGTTTTCTGGCAAAGCATGATCGCCAAAATACGTTGCAGGATTTTTACCTTGAAGCGATCGCACGGCAACCGTCAACCCGCCTTGAAATTGATAATAGTCGTCGGAATCTAATAGATCATGCTCTCTGTTGTCCTGATTGTGTAGAACAATTTGCATATCTCGCAACCGATTTTCAAATGCTTCTGAAGCAGAATGAGCAACACCGGAGCCAACATAGGCGTAACTACTCCAGTTAATGTATGCACGAGCGAGATCGTGATCGTCTGTCCAGTTTTGCGCCTCGATCAGTCCTTGCAGTCCAGCACCATAGGCACCAGGCTTTGAGCCAAACATCCTGAAGCGCGATCGCTCCTTCGCTTGGTCTTGAGTGAGTCCCAGTTCCTGCCAATTTTGGGTTTCTTGTTGAACGGTTGCAGCAAGTGGATTCTGTTCAGCAGGTTCGTCTAAGTTAGAAACTGCAATTACGGCTTGATCGAACAAACTAATCAGGTTAGGAAAAGCGTCTCGAAAAAATCCAGAAATTCTCAGCGTAACATCGACTCTAGGACGACCCAAAAGTGATAGAGGCAAGATCTCGAAGTCAATGACGCGACGAGATGCGCCATCCCAAACAGGTTGAACGCCTAATAATGCCAGGGCTTCGGCAAGGTCATCGCCGCCCGTTCGCATCGTCGATGTGCCCCACATGGAAAGCCCAAGAGTTTTGGGATAGTCACCGTGTTCTTGGGTGTACCGCTCGATTAGGGCTTCTGCGGCTTTGCGTCCAACATCCCAAGCACTCTCAGTAGGAATAGCTCGAATGTCCACCGAGTAGAAGTTACGTCCGGTTGGAAGAACGTCCGGGCGTCCGCGTGTAGGTGCGCCAGAGGGGGCAGCAGGGATGTAGCCGCCGTCTAAGCCGTGGAGGAGATTGGTGAGTTCTTGGCAAGTATTTCGGAGGGCCGGAAGGAGTGCGGTTTGAATCCAGTGGAGTTCAGGGTGAAGATGCTGGAAGTGAGGCGGTACGGATTGGAGTTGGGGATCGGCTAACAATTTTTCAACGACGTTGGCCGCTTGATCTTCCAACGCTGCGATCGCGTCTCCAACCGTTCTCCACTCGCGATCCACTAGCACCTCTGCTGGATCAGCCGTTAGCGGATCGAAGTCTAGGTTCCAATCTTTTGCTAAAGCGCGGGTGAGTCCGAGACGTCCGGGTTGGGGGTGACGGGCGATCGCAATGATTAAATCCCGCAGTTGTCGCCCTTCTGGGCATTTGCCAAAAATATGTAACCCATCGCGGATCTGAGCTTCTTTGAGTTCACAAAGATAGCGATCTAAATTTGTAATTAGATCATCGATGGATTCGATCGCAAATTCTTGGACTAAATTTTCTTGCTGCACCAAAGCAATAATGCGATCGCGAATCACGGGCAATCGCGTTGGATCTAAACTTTGCGCTTCGTAGTATTCGTCAATTAACGCTTCTAGCTTTTGTAAGCCGCCGTACAGTTCCGCACGTGTCATGGGTGGCGTGAGGTGATCAATAATCACGGCTTGAGCGCGACGTTTGGCTTGAGCGCCTTCACCCGGATCATTGACGATAAACGGATAGAGATGAGGAATGGCTGCAATCGCAACTTCGGGATAGCAATTCTCGGAAAGCGCAATGCTTTTACCCGGCAACCATTCTAGGTTTCCGTGTTTGCCCACATGCACAATGGCGTTAGCGTGAAAGTGCGATCGCACCCAGTAATAAAACGCCAAATATGAATGTGTGGGTTCTAAATCTGGAGCGTGATAATTTAACGATGGATCAAGATCATAGCCACGTGCAGGTTGAATGCCGACAAACACATTCCCTAACTGAATTCCTGCGATTGGAAATTCTTGATCCGTTAAATCATTCCAGCGACTTGAAATGCCTTTTTGAATCAAATCAGGCAGCGTTGCAAAATATTCTTGATACTCTTCTACCGATAGCCGTTGTTGTATTTCTCTTAACTCTCTTGATTCGACATCGTTTGTGATTCCCTGTGTTAATCGTTTAATTAACTCATTAGATGTCTCTGGTATATTCTCAACGCTATAGCCAGCTTGTTCTAACGATTTTAAAATCTCTATGCAGCTTTCAGGAGTATCCAATCCAACACCATTTGCAAGGCGACCGTCGCGAGTGGGATAGTTCGCTAGAATTAGCGCGATTTTTCGGTCAGAAACAGGAGTTTGGCGGAGCTGAGCCCAATTAGCAGCCAGATCAGCGACAAATTGGATACGATCGCGCATAGGCTTGTAGGTAACAACATCCGTTTGCAGTTCGGGGTGGCGAGCTTGCACCGTCTTAAACGAAACCGCTCGACTAATAATTCGTCCATCCACTTCGGGAAGCGCTACGTTCATCGCGGTATCGCGTGGTGAAAGCCCCTGAAAGTTCGATTGCCATTGTTCAAGCGTACCGCTACTTAGGATGACTTGAAGGACTGGAACATCAAGCGTTTTCCAAAAATTGGATGGGGATGATGGAGAAGAAATTGAGAAACTGGTGGTATTAAGCAGGACATGAATATTAGATTGAAAGTAAGTTAGCAGTTCGGCTTGAACGTCGGGATCGCGCAATGATGAAACAAACACTGGAACTGGAGCTAAACCACAATTTACTAATGCCTGACACAATGCATCGATCACATCTGTGTTTCCAGAAAGATAATGCGCTCGATAAAATAAAATTCCAGCTTCAGGACAATTTGTTAATACGGTTTTAGCCTCTTGCCACTGATATAGTCCAACCTTTGGTACAACGCTAGGAGAAACGACTTCGTAATTTTGAGTTAAACAAGTATTGGCAAGAAATTTAAGCGCATTCTGACTATTTTGAATGCCGCCCTCTGTAAAATACTGCCAAACCTGATTAGTCGCTGACAATGGGAGCGTAGAATGGCTCATTAAATCTGGATCAGGTCGATCGTCCCCTGGTAACACGATCAGCGACGCCCCACTGCGATCGCACGTTTCTTTAACGACTTCTAACCCGTATGACCAATACGATCGTCCGCCCAACAATCGCAGCACAATTACTTCTGCATGTTCTAGAACGTCTTCAGCGTAGGTATCGATCGTGAGCTGTTGTTGTAGATTTAACAGGTTCGCGACGCGCACCGCCGGAAAGCCCTGTGGCAAGTCAGAAACCGCTTTGGCTAGGGTTTGAATTTCGGTATCGGCAGCAGTCAGAATAACGATCGGAGCGGGCGTTTGTTCGATAAATACAACACCTTCTGTGTCAGGATTCCAACCGCCGGGAATTGCCGCTAAACGATGCATAAAATAATTTAATTTGTAGATTGGGGAACGCGGGTTATCGGTAGGAATGACGGTGCAAATGTAATCAGTCGCATGGTGATATCCCTCGTAGAGGCGCGACATGTCGCGCCTCTACCCGACGGTATGCCAACAACCCAAAATTCCAGGACAAAATGGCAAACACCATCACTGATCAAACATGATCGATTCAAATCATCGATTCATGTGTTCCTGCAATAACCGCTGTGCCCTGGGCTTGTACAACAGATGAAACAATGATTCGATATAGCGCAACATGTCCTCCCGATTCTCTTGCGAGGAATAATTCCAGAAGCCGTAGATTTTAGCCAGCGACAGCAAGCGACTCGTATGAATCTTCCAAGTGTATGTACTGTAGACACGATCGATGCTCTTCTGAGAAATTTGATCCCAATAAGTTGGATTGCGATCGCACTGCTCAAGAAATTCTACAACGACCGATGCAACCTCTTCGTGATCGGTTGGATTAATGTAAAACCCATTAACTTTGTTCTGAATAATCTCTAACGGACCGCCAAAGCGCGTAGCAAAGGTTGGCAATCCGGTGATCATCGATTCGAGAATCGTTAATCCGAACGCTTCAAACAATGCTGGCTGCACAAAAATGCCCTTGCGATCGGCAATGACTCGGTAAACCTCCCCCGTATCGCTCTTCGATAGCCGCACTCCAAGCCAACGAATCTTTCCATGCAGATTGTATTGATCAATCAAATGGTATAGCTTCTCAATTTCGCTAATTTCTTCGTGATCGGTTGAATCTTCGGTGCGGAGTTTACCTGCGATGAGGATCAAATTGCAGCGCTCTTGCAGTTCGCTGCTCTTGCCATAGGCTTCGACCAGTCCAGTCAAATTTTTAATTCGATCCAGCCGCGCCATTGAAAATAACGGGCGCTTGTTCGGATCGTCTAACTTGCCAAAAATCTGCCCTGAATCATCATCGTTAAACAGAAGATTTTCTAAGCGATCGCGCTCAGCGTGCAACCGCTCTTCGTCTCGCGTGAAGGGGAAAAATACGACTTCGTTGACTCCCGGCGGCACAACGTTAAACTTAGGACTAAACAACTCAACGCCGCTCACAACGTGATACAGCTCTGGCATCGTAAACGACTTGTAGGACTCATACTGACCCACGCTTTCAGAGGTTCCGACAATTTCTTGATAGGTGCTGCTAATCACAAAATTAGCCGCATTCATGGCAATGAGATCAACGGTAAATTGCAGTGAGAAATGATACTGATCTTCTAAATCTTGCCAATAGAGATTACTAAACAAATATTTCGATTTTTCTAACGCATGGGCAACAATGCAATGCGTCACTTTCAAACGGCGAGCTAATAAGAATGCGACTAAGTTGCCGTCGGAATAGTTACCCACAATCAAATCTGGCGCTCCTCGAAACTCTGCTCTGAGTTCTCGCTCTGCATCCACGGCAAAGGTTTCGAGATAGGGCCAAATTTCAAAACGAGAAATCCAATCTTGCGTCAGTTTTGGATTAAATTCGCGGAACGGAACACGCAAGATCCAAGCATCATGAGTGCCATGAATTTTTTCTAAACGCTGATTACACGTAGTTCCATCACTGTTAGGAATCAATCGCGTCAGCACCATTACTTTGGGAGAAACGTTCAAAACCCCCAGCCCAGCTAAGTGCAAATCTTCCTGAAGCTGCTTCTCTAGACTTTTAACTTGATCCAATACATACACAACTTGGCCGCCCGTGTCCGGTCTGCCTAACACGCCTTCTTGCCCAAACCAGCCGTGAACCGAAACTAACACCACTCGAAAGATCATTGGAATGCGCGAAATAAACGCTTCCAACGCTTGGTGATCGGGCGAATCGATTAAACCATCTAAAATCTCTAGCGTCTGCCGCACTCGCTGCGCCGTATTGCCCCATCCCGGCTCAAATCCAAGGTTCTGTAAATCAAAGCGAAAGGTTTCGTATGCCTGATCGGGGCTGAAATGGCTGACCATCTCTAGTGCCTGTTTCACCCGATCCGATAGCTGCTGCTGGGTCTGAATCCGTTCATTAATCAGCAGTTGAGAGCCGTCGTAGCAATGCAGCCGCAAAAAATTAAACAGTAAGTCTTGCCCCTGCCGCGGATCATTAAATAATTTGCTCGACAAAAATCGATTCAGATAGTCTACGCCCTTACCAATATTTTTTGGATCGCGAAGTGAGGGCGAATAGTCGTAGAACGGCTGAAAATCAATTTCAAAGATGTCACCCTCTTGCGGGTTGTAGTGATTGACAAAGCGATCGCGCAAATCCAGCAATTCTTGGATAGTCAGTTGCTCAACCGATAGATCGTCAAGCAGCCGATACACCTCTTGTTGAGCAATTCGCGGTCGGATAATCAGATACAAACTCTCATCATCCAGAATGATTTCTTGAGTGAAATAAATTAATTTTCCTAATTGCGAAGATGTATAAAATTCCTGAGACTTTTCGCTACGTTGGCAATAGTCTCCAAAGGCTTGCAGAATTTCATTTCTTAAAAAATAACGCTTGTCTGTTGCCCGTAAAAGGCAAGCAAACTCTCGATAATCTATTCTTTCGTTGCTGCTCAGAACGGCTTGAATTAGCTCCGACATTGTGACTCCTTTTTCAGTGATCCAACTAGAGTGTAAAGGACATATGTAACCAAAGATGTCAGTATTGCCTTTAAAGTTCAAAGGCTGAAATGGTTCAATTAGACTCAAGCCTTTATCTGCTTTGAGCTTGCGACTCTATCTCCTAATGTAGACATTTCAAATATCTTTAGGTTGAAAGAGAACCATGTACCGTTTTAGCTAGATTCCTTGTGATTTTCAAATATCTCAGCGGCAACCTATCCTCCTGAGCTCTACCCTTGCAATACGCTCCGCGAATCAATATGATTTAGTCCGTTAAAGCCCCGAGTTCCGGCATGACTTCTGACACCTCTGTTTCTACTCCGTCTGATCCCTCACCTCCGACTGAGACATCTTCTAGCCCTTCAAAGCCCCCTGTTGAGGGTTCTCCATCTGAGGCTTCTCCATCTGAGACTTCTTCAACGTCGTCTAGTCCAGTAGAACCTGTAACGGAGGAATTGCCGAAGCTCCTCGATATTCCTCAGAGTATGCAAGTCCGTCTGAAAAATGAGGACGGAAAGCTATTGCTGATTTTGCCCCCCGATGCAGAACAGACCAAATCGCCCGTTGGCTTCTCTTGGAACGAGATTTGGCAACAGTTTAAGCAACAGTTGCTTGGTCGTGAGCGATTTTGGCAACCTAACACGGCAGTGCATTTAGTAGTGGGCGATCGCTTGCTCGACACTCGCCAACTTCAAGCGATCGCAGACGAACTCGCCGAACTGCAACTTCAACTGCGGTGGGTCTACACTAGCCGCCGCCAAACTGCTGTGGTTGCTGCCACGGCTGGGTATTCTGTCGAGCAGCAAACCGCTGTTGCGCCAGGAGCAAAACCGGTGGGTGGCTCCTCTGGGCTAGAAGAGCCGCTTTACGTGCAGATGACCCTGCGATCGGGCACCGAAATTCGTCATAACGGAACTGTGGTCGTGTTGGGTGATCTCAATCCTGGCAGTTCTGTGATCGCGGGAGGAGACATTTTAGTTTGGGGGCGATTGCGCGGTGTAGCGCACGCAGGGTGTAAAGGCAATAGTCGCTGCCTGATCATGGCACTGCAACTCGAACCGACTCAAATTCGGATCGCTGATTTTGTTGCTCGCGCTCCCGAGAATCCGCCCGCACAATACTATCCAGAAGTTGCCTATGTCTCTCCAAAAGGGACGATTCGGATCGCGAGAGCCGCTGATTTTCAGCGTCAGAGTGCCAACAGCAAGGATGAGAGATAGAAAGCGGGGTAAGAGAAGAAGCGGTTTTTCCGGCATGACCATGAGCAGACTCAGACGATTGAGCGTAACATCTCACGCTCTGTACTCGGATCAAACGCTTAGCTCGTAAAACAATCTGTTCTTCCAAATCGGAATGGCTGCATGACGTTGTCATTGGCGGTTGATAATCGTCATGAATTTGGACGAGCGGTTTGATATTAATCCTCGCGTCTAGAACATCACCTTCTACCGATTCGGTTCTAGCTTCGGCAGAGGTTTTTATCTAACTAAATCGACTCGAAACTAAACTGACGGGTGCAAAGTGCCAAGACATGAACCCCACCTACCCCTAAAGCAAGCCATTTGAGCCGTGCTGTTTAGAATTTCGCTACGACAAGAGGATAGCTTTGGACGTATTCCATCTCCTATCACTTCATTCAAATCGCTTCTCAGATTTGAAGCTTCCTTATCTTTCAGCAAGTTGAAGTAATCTCCATAGAACTATACGAGAATCTAGTGACCGTGTAGCGAAGGTAAGCTTAACCTGAGTTTCTGGGATGGATCAGTTTCTGAGTGTTTTGTATCGGAATATCACAATTCTCGCTTTTTATTAATAAGTGTTGCGACTACTTGATCCCTTTGTTAGGGTATGCAGGTCAAGCGATTGCAGATTGATTCTTGTATTTAGGAGTTGTGTCTCATGCTTTACTTCACTCTCGACTCTAACCCCATCCCCTGAATTCTGGAATTGGCTGTGGGAGGGGAACGTAGCGAAATGTAGATCGCTCTAGCAGCAGGCGCTCACTTAAAGCCCCACTCAAAAATTTCCCTCAGTTCTTTGCATCCTCTATCAGTTCACAAAGGCAGAGAACACCTAAAACCTCAATACTTGGAGGCTTTAACATGAATATTCAAGGAAAGACCGTTCTAATCACGGGCGCTTCTCGTGGCATTGGACGAGCGATCGCACTGGAATTTGCTCGACAAGGAGCGCAACGACTGATCTTAGTTGCACGGACGCATGAACGATTGATCGAGGTGGCAACTGAAATCGAAAGCCTGGGAGTTGAAGCTGTTCCTTTAGCTTTAGATCTAGCTCACTCTGTAGAAGTCAATATTGCCGTCGCTTAAGCTTGGCGCGATTACGGACCCATTCATCTTCTCATTAACTGTGCGGGTGTCGCCCACCAAGCGCCCTTTTTGCAATCCCAACTGCCGAAGGTGCAAGAAGAGATTGCCCTCAACCTCATGGGGATGTACACCATTACTCGGCTGATTGCTCGACGGATGGCAGTCCAACGACAAGGAACGATCGTGAATGTGTCGAGACTCATGGGGAAAATTGCTGCCCCGACAATGGCAACATATTCCGCGACCAAGTTTGCGATTTTGGGATTCACTCAAGCGTTGCGGGGCGAACTTGCAGCACATAATATCCGAGTCGTTGCCCTACTACCCTCTCTGACTGATACAGATATGGTTCAGAACTTTCAGTGGTTTCGGTGGGTCATGCCGACCACCCCTCAAAAAGTAGCTCAAACCCTGATTGCGGGACTCAACAACAAGTCGCCCGAAATCTTGGTGGGGTGGCAAAGTCATCTTGTGGTGTGGGGCAACCGCCTGATGCCTTGGCTGATCGAGAATATTTCACGATTAGCGGCTCCCCTTTCCGAGAATCGTCAGGCACTTGATGCCAGACTGAGAGAAGCTAGAGCAGATTCTCGTTGAAGCATTCTAATCAAGAGTTTCAAAGTTTCGCACTTGAAATCCTGTTAACAAGTAAACACTGTTAACAAGCCGAATTTCATTCACGAGAGCCTCCCAAACTATGGCAAACTATGGGAGGTATTTTGATGCTCACTCTCCCCCGCTCCTAGAACAAGTCCTTCAATGGTCAAATCCTCCTGCCGCCTCACTTGCTCCTAGGAAAGACCAGACCTATTGTGACTCTTCCCAGCTTTTGTTGATCTAGAACTTTCAAGCAGCGTGAAACTCAGCATTTACGTTGGATAAATCAAAGATCGTGTCCGTCTCAGCAATGAGTTTTCCGTTTTTGAGGATGTTGTAGAAACCAAATCACCAAAAAAGCTGGGAAGAGCCTATTTAATTAGTCACTGTAAAGCTTTGGAAGCGCTTTTAGTCCGAAAGCTACGGGAACGCATTAGGGATTAAACAACCCGTAGTAAATGGCGGCAACCCCTAAGATGGGAAGCAGCACGACCAGTATTGCAATAAGGGGAGACAGGGAATTGGACTGATTTTTGTTTTTGGCAGTAGGATTAATCATTTTCTCAGGTTGGCTAGTTGAATGTTGGGTGTATGGTTTGTGCGGTTTTGTGACCTTCATGTATGACGGCTCTTGAGGGTAAGTCACTTTTTCCTCAGGCTTTCCTTGTGCTTCTTGATAACTCATGTCTATCGACCGTAATTAAACCGAAAAGCAAGGCTGGAATCTGTTCGTATCAGCAACGATAAAGTGATTGGTGAACGGGTTAATAGATGCCTCAACTCACCAGTAGAATCGTCAACTTAACAACTAGTCCCAGCACAATTATCAATCTGTTGCTTCAGCATTGCCCAGTCATTGGATGAGTTGGAAGCTAGTATCTGGACTTGACGATCATTCTGCACTTCAACAATGTCCTTGTTTAAGGACCTTGCTATAGATTACTGAAGAGCTTAACCAACGAGGTGTAGCAGATCACGCACGACACTGTACCCTCCCAAATCCCAGATCAGATAGGCAAGGAAACCGATCATGGCGAGCCGACCATTCCATAGCTCAGCTTGAGGGTTCCAACCAAACAGAAAAGCGTTGCGATCGACACCGTTGTATGCACTTGCGACAGGAGGTAAGTCAGTGCTGGGACGAGTTTTTTGAGATTGCATGGTTTGAATTCCTTAACGAATTGTTATGCTTCTAATCGTAATGAAACCGGTGGCTGCCAAAGTCTATCTGTAGTTCCAAGTGGTAGTCCTGCTAAAGCATGAAACTAGATAGCATTAAAAAGTGACGTAAAGTACAGAGCATCCTAAACTTCAAACCATTGAATGTAAGGATGACTGCAAAGATAAGATTGCGATTCATCTGCTAACTCAAGTTGCGAGTTACGAGAGGTGGCATCGTAGGGTGAATCAAATTGCAGG
>NZ_JCACCM010000126.1:0-17827 GCF_059501405.1 Myxacorys sp. | reverse complement strand
AGGTGCCGTGGCTGGCCGCGAAGTAGATGCGACGATAGGCATCGTCATCAGCTAGCAGATTAGCCGTCCACGGCACTTCCCAGCTTGCCCCGGTCACCACACTGTCATCGTATCCAAGCTCATCTTCAAACACCAAGGATTCTTGAGTTTTGTTCGAGAGTTTGGGGCTAGATGACGTACCACCTAAGAGGCGCAACTTTGGAACGTAGGTTGCTGTGCAAACACCCGCAACGGTCGCAGCAGCAGGCTCGATATGCAACACGGTGTCATCCGCTTTCGCGTCAGACGCCAAATAAACTTTAACTTTCGTACCGCCTGCGTTAGCGAACAATAGCGGGGTTCCACCGCCAATTCCCACACCACCTACAGCAGCACCCAAGTTGATCGTTGTAGCATTCGCTGTAATGCCTGCGTTGCTGGTTGCAATGCCGTTAATCGTGACGGGTTCTGTGCGATCGCCCAAGGGTAAAAGTGCAACATACACTTTCACCTTGTCTCCCGCTCCTGTAACAAACTTCTTAGGCATGAAATTCTTGTCTCCAGATCTGGATGATCAGCCCCAGAATTCCTACCCCCTACAAACGGGCAGGGCTGATTCACTAGCAGTAGAAAAAGGAGAATAGAAAAGCTGTTTCTAATGGCGCTGTCATGAGCCTGATAGAACACCTCAAACAAATCTGCGATTTTCGGAGCCGAGGGCACTATCCGTTCTATCCGATTCAGCCATCATCTTGCCGAAAGTCCAAATATGGCCCAACCCTTTGCCGGAAGTTCAAGCTCTAGTTATAAGTTCATGTTATGAACTGTCATCAATGGCTTCTAGTGCTCTTGAAGTGGACTTTTTTCATGTTCGCTGCTACTGGAGGCCTTAATCCATCACATCTCGGTGCTGAGTGCGAAATCCACTCGTGATAATGCTCAATGGATGAACCTATAGAGAGAGGTTCTTTTTATTGTGTCTTTAGAAACTGTATGCAAGCCCTTTAGATTGCCAAAACAGGGCTGCTCTGATCTAAAGAGCAGCTTTAAGTCAGGTGTGATGATTCAGAATCAGGCACTCCTATCCATAAATGAAGACCCCTTTCGCTCAGTCCACGAGGTGAAGTCATGGCTCCCGTTGATGTCTTAAACCAAATTTCGGATGTCATTTGGGAGATTCCGGTCTCTTACAAAGAGGGAATGCGGGTGCCTGCCCGAATTTATGGCACTGAAAAATTGATTCGAGAGTTGGACGATGCGGTCTATGACCAGATCACCAACGTTGCGACCCTGCCCGGAATCACCAAATATGCTTTGTGTATGCCCGATGGTCACTTTGGCTATGGCTTCCCGATCGGTGGTGTAGCGGCAATGGATGTGGATCAGGGGGGTGTGATTTCTCCAGGGGGCATTGGGTTTGACATTAATTGTGGAATGCGCCTAGTGACGACCAATCTAGATTACAAAGAGGTCAAACCTCATATTAAACGATTGGTAGATAAGCTCTATGAACGGGTTCCGGCAGGCGTTGGCAGTGCCGGATTTGTCAAGCTATCCCGTAATGAGTTCCGTAAGGTGGCGGAGCAGGGGGCGCAATGGTGCATTCACAATGGTTATGGCTGGGAAGAAGACCTGGAATTGACAGAAGAGCAGGGCTGCTTAAAGGGAGCCGATGCCAGCAAGATTAGCGAAAAAGCGATTGATCGCGGCGCTCACCAAATTGGTACATTGGGTTCGGGTAATCATTACTTAGAAATTCAGGTTGCCAAACGGGAGAATATTTTTGACAAGAATTTAGCCAAAGCGATGGGTATAACTCGTCCCGATCAGGTAGTGGTGATGTTTCACTGCGGCAGCCGTGGGTTTGGACATCAGGTCGCGACGGATTATCTGCAAAGCTTTCTCAAAGTGATGGAAAGCAAGTACGGCATCAAGATTCTTGATCGCGAATTGGCCTGTGCCCCCTTTCATTCCCCCGAAGGACAAGCGTACTTTTCTGCGATGCAATGCGGCATTAATATGTCGTTTGCCAATCGACAGGTAATTTTGCACCGTATTCGCGAAGTATTTTCGCAAGTGTTTGAGCGATCGCCCGAAGATCTGGGGATGCACATGGTTTATGACGTCGCACACAATACTGCCAAGTTGGAGACGCATGTAGTAGATGGTCAGGAGCGATCGCTGCTTGTTCACCGCAAGGGAGCGACCCGCGCCTTTGGTCCAGGAATGAGTGACCTACCCTACCGTTATCAAGAAATTGGTCAGCCTGTGATCATCGGCGGCAGCATGGAAACGGGGTCGTACTTGCTCACAGGGGTATCCACAGGTGATCAAACGTTCTTCAGCACCGCCCACGGCAGCGGACGGACAATGAGCCGCACAAAAGCCCGCAAAACCTGGCAGGGACAGCAGCTTCAGAAAGAAATGCAGCAAAAGGGCATCTATGTTCGCAGTACCTCCCATGCCGGACTGGCAGAGGAAGCGGGAGGAGCTTACAAAGATGTCGATGAGGTCATCGAAGTGGCGGAGTTGGCTGGTATCAGTCAACGGGTGGTCAAGTTAACGCCGATCGGCAATGTGAAGGGGTGAAGTATGCTAGGACGCACGCCTTTAACTGTTCTTACGGGACCACTTGGTAGTGGCAAGACTACGCTACTGCGGCACATTCTGGCAGTAGTGCCACGCAAGCTTGCCATTTTGATGAATGAATTTGGGGAAATTGCGATCGACACAAAAATTCTGCAAGGCAAGAATGTGGAGATGGCAGATTTGGGAGGCGGTTGTGTTTGTTGTTCGCTACTGGGTGAATTTGAAGCGGCTGTCGATGAAATTATCGCAACGGTGAAGCCAGACCATCTTGTCGTGGAAACAACTGGGGTGGCAGAACCCGATGCCCTAGTGTTTGACATTCAAGAAAGTTTGCCCCAGGTACGACTCGATGGCGTTATCACCGTCATTGATGCTGATGGGATGGTGAAGTATCCTCAGGTGGGACATACCAGCCGCATTCAAATTGAATCAGCAGATATTCTGCTACTCAATAAGGTGGATCTCGTTTCTGAGCAGGAATTGGTAACGATTACTGACAAACTTCACACGATTAACGAAATTGCTTCCATCATTTCCACGGTTCGCTGTCAGATTGACCCCGATTTGCTATTTGGCATTGGGCGAGATCGCTTACAATCATCACCGCATCATCACCATCAACCAGAGTTCGAGTCCTTCAGCCATACATCACAAGCGGTATACGATCGCGCCCGCTTCACCGAATTCGCCGATTCTCTCAATTCTGATGTCTATCGAGCCAAGGGCTTTGTGCAATTTCCTGAAGGCACTCACCTGTTCAATTTTGTCGCCGGGCGCTGGGATTTAGAACCCTTTGAGCCTTCCTCAACAGAACTTGTTTTCATCGGCAAACAAATCACACAACAAAAGCCTGAAATTTGCGATCGCCTCCAATCCTGTGAGCAAAAATAAGTGCTATGCCCTACGAATTCCTCGAAGATATCGCTACTGCTGATATTGCCTTCCATGCTTGGGGAGACGATTTAGAGGAAGTGTTCAAATCCGCAGGAGATGCTTTGATCAACACCATGATTGATAATCTGGAGGCAATTGCAGTCACGGAAACTCGTACTTTTCAACTAGAAAATGATGAACTTGATCTATTGCTGTTTAACTTTCTACAGGAATTTGTTTATTACAAAGACAGCGAATTGTTATTGTTACGGGCACAGCAGGTTCAGATTGAGACCAAAGCATCTGGCTATCACCTGACAGCAGTCACACGAGGAGAACGGTTGGATCGAGATCGCCATCATCAGCGAGTTGATGTCAAAGCCGTCACACTCCATCAGTTTCAACTCGAAAAAACAGACAATGGTTGGACATCTCAAGTTATTCTCGATATCTAACATCCATACAGCTTTTATCTGTAAATTCAACGTTCAAAATCGCCAATTTAAAATCACAAGATGCTGCACATCGACGGTTCCTATGGAGAAGGGGGAGGACAAATCCTTCGCACCAGCTTAAGTTTGGCAGCGATTAGCGGGCAACCGATTCGCATCGATCGCATCCGAGCAAAACGGCAAAAGCCAGGATTGGCAATTCAGCATTTAACGGGGGTACGGGCAGCCGCAACCCTTTGTCAGGCAAAAGTCAAAGGCGATCACGTTGGTTCAACCCAGTTAGAATTCATTCCCAGCCAGCCTGTTCAAGCTGGACAGTACACCTTTGATGTAGCGCAAACTCTGGGAACCGGATCAGCCGGGGCAGTGACCCTGATTCTGCAAACGGTTTTGCTACCACTGGCACTAGTGAAAGGGGAGTCGATCGTCACTTTGAAAGGGGGGACGTTTATTCCCTGGAGTCCGCCAGCTTCCTACATTGAGCAAGTGTATCTCCCGTTCTTGCAACAAATGGGAGTGCAGGCAATGGTGAAACTCGTTGCTTGGGGCTGGTATCCACGTGGCGGTGGTGAGTTGGACCTACAGGTTAGCGGTAATGGTGATGGAGTTGGTTCGCTCAAACCCATTCTGTTGTTAGAGCGGGGAGCTTTGCGGCAGGTCAAGGGATTGGCGATCGTCACTGAACTGCCGTCCCATATTCCGCAACGGATGGCGAGTCGGGCACAGAATTTGTTAGAGCAAGCGCACCTAAAAGCTCAAGTGCAACCGCGACGAGAACGAGGGGTTGGCCCCGGAGCGGGCGTTTTTCTGGCAGCTGAGTATGAGCAGACCCGGACAGGCTTTGGGGCGGTCGGAAAACTCGGATTACCCGCCGAAGAGGTTGCCGCGATCGCCACTCAGGAACTTCTAGCATTCCATGCAAAGGCCGCCCCTGTGGATGTTCATTTAGCAGATCAGCTCCTCTTGCCAGCTGCCTTAGCTTCGGAACCAAGCCAATATCGAGCCGTTGAAATCAGTACTCATCTGATCACGAATGCCTGGGTGATTGAGCAGTTTGGACTAGCAAAAGTTGCGATCGACCATAGCACTCAACTCGTGACTGTCACACCCTCACCCCAATCGTAGATCAATCATGATTGCCTTGTTCTGCTGATGAATCAGCCCTGCCTATAAACGGGAACGCTAACGGCGACGTTTACGCAACGCCCAATCATGGCAAATACAATCAACATTGAGTTCTACAGTCAGTTGCTGGACTCAATGGGCAAAAACATTCATCACTTTAATGGACTGGTCGATCGCGAACGTGCCGCAAAAGAAGAGGCACAACGTTATGCAGCAGAGCTAGAAAACTCAGTTGCCGCTAAAGATGCGACGATCGTGAACCTGAATGGGCAAATTGCTCAAATGCAAACAGGTCTGGAAACCGCAGAGCAAGCAGCGCTGGCTGAATTGGCGCAGAAGGTTGAAATGCTGAACGACGCGATTTCGGAGGTGCTATCTCCCACTGCCAACCCTGCACCCGAAACCAACCCACCCTCTATCGAGGAATTCCCTGCACCAGAAGTTGAACATGCTGAAGAGTCGCACGACTCCCTGGATGAAGAAACCGAAGTCTAGAGCCAATCATCGAATTCTTCGATATCTGGAATCCTGACTGAAACTTGTTCCCTAACCCCGCTGCCTTTTTCAACCTTAATGGGAATAGCGCGGGTGTTAGGGAATTTTCGTCTGAGCTTATCTTTCGCCGCTTCTAAGGTGTAATGGTCACCCCACTGCACCAAGAAGATCTGCCACATCTTAACGGCTCTCACCGAGTCGAATGTTGCCTTACCCTCATCAGAAATTGGGCTACGACGAATCACCACTTCTAGTCCTGTGACGGTGCGATCGCTCACTACATCGCCGCTATCAAGCACAATCACCGCAGGCGTTGTAGTGCCACCGGTCAGCGCATAAGTGCCCACTTCATCAGTGAGCAGTGTCTCAATTTGGTTGCGGAGTTCTACAACATTCACGACAGTTCCCGCTTCAACGCTTCACCCATGATGCCTTCAAAATCGGTATTTCGCATGGCTTCTTCAGTCCAAGGTCTAGCAGGTATCGGGTTGCCATTGCTATCTATACCTTCATGAACATTTCCGGCATGTTCAGCCGTCCATTCAATCGTTGCACTGTTGCCGTCGTAAACCGGCTCTTGCTGAGAATCGCGTAATTCGCCCGTGTCCACAATGTCACGCGGAGATCCAACGAACTCCCCATTTTTCCGCAAGGTATAACCGTCCCACTTCCAAATTGGAGACTCGATCGCCTCCTGGCATTCATCCCCGTATGCTTCTACGGTTTCCTTGAATGCTTTGTCGATCGCGCCATTCAATTTTGCAATTGCCGCCGCATTCAGTTTTAAGTTCACAGGAAGATTGGCTCCTCGTCAATGTCGAGATAAATCTGCTGCGGGCTAATCACACGCCCTGCTGAAGCCAGAAACCCAGTTGTGATCAAATCTGCATCTTGGGTGATTAGTCCGTTTGTGCCTACGAATAACGGCTCTCCCGGCGTCCAATTCCAGCCAGAACTACTAATCACACCTTCAGAGAGCAACACCACCGCTTGACCGGGATTTGTGGGCGCTTTGGTCATCCCGACGATCGCATAGGCATGACTGAGAATGGATTGATCCGTGTAGACCAACAATCCATCCACCACCGCAACAAGGCGATTAGACTCAAGTGCGATCGCAGATATCAAACCGCTATCAATCACTGGCACGGGCGTTGTCTCCTTGATTGCGGTGAACGTGCCGTAAATCTTGTCTCCCAACACATCGCGAATGCCCCACACATCTTGGGTAGGGATTCGCATGAGGAATTTTCCAACCTGGCCACCCACGATCGCATCTGTCTCGGCTAGAACTGGAATCGAGGCAGGCACATAGAGCGGGTTCGTCATGCGCCCGCTCATCGCTTCGGATGGCGTTTGCACTCCCGGCGAGGCGTCAACGCCGCGATTGCTCTGCACGCCATCGGGCTTGAGATAGCACTCGATATCCAAATCCCCAAGCACAGAGATAACATTGCCCGTAGCGGGGTCAGTCACCGTTTGTCCTGTGGGGAGATGGAATGTTAGCTTCGCGTTGGTGGGAAACGGTGAGAGCGTCATGCCGCGCCTTTTTTCAACTCGCTAATACGACGATTCAGCACATTCACGATCGCTTTGCGCTGTTCTTTGGCAAGATAGCCTTCGAGCATCGGAATATCGAAGGTGGCTTCGATCACTTTCTGAGATCTTCTTCAGAAAGTTTGTCTAAGCCAGATTCGACAGGGGTTTTCTTGGGGACGATCGCTTTTTCCTCAATCACCTCGATCGCTCCCCATTCAGAATGTTGAGCATAATCAGGATGCGAAATTAAGCGCTTAACCTCATCCTCAGACCGATGATTCGTGCCTGGATTGAGGCGTAAGCGATCGTAGAATTGCTCCCCACGACGAGGAGGATTCAGTTTCTCAGGACGGAATAAAACTAGCTTCACATTGAATTCTCCCAATTTTTCTAAGGTTTACAACTGCGGAGTCAGGTCTCGACCACAGTGATTGCGTCTACAAAATCAACAATAAGTAATTACGATGCTTTAACGTAATCGATTGACCGTGCTGCTTTGGGGAAATTCCAAATCACAGGAGAGGTGCACGCATACATCGGTGTGATGTATTTAGCGTTGCGATACTCTTCAGGCAACGGCTTGGTCATTTCGATATGACGTTCGACAATCTCAGGATCGAGCGGGTAGAGCAGAATTCGATCCTTATTGGTAGCGGCTGCCTGCACACCGTTTGCTTCGAGGGTAGCGCTCTTGAGTTCCGTCACCTTGCGAATATCAGTCAAATCGGTATTGCCGAGAATGTACTGCTTGATATTCAGGTTGCTATCACCGACACGCTTCTTCATCAGAATCCCGTGCAGCTCAGGTGTCACCAGTGCCACAGTCGGCGACTCGGTGAGTTCGGTGTTGCTTTCAATGCTGACAATTTCATCGATAAACCACTCGATTACATCGTCTGCTGTCGCGGTTTCTGGGTTGAATGAACTGCTATTTACAGGCACGTCAGGGTTGTTCAGGAAGCCGGTGCAGTCGTATTTTGCCGCACCAAATGCCGCAATCTTGTTCATCTTCTCCGCGATCGCGCGACGAGCAGCAAATGCTTTCTTATCGCTCAATGGCACATTAGAAAATTGTGCTGCCTGCATCTGCCGAAACGTGAAATGGAAGCCAGAGAAGACTGCAATGATCTTGAACTGAACTTCTTCTGCACCCACATCTGCAAGGGGAATGTCGAAGGCTTCATCCGCGACGATCGCGGCTTCACCAACCACTTCCATTTGCTCTTGCACCAGGGTTGCCGCTCCGGGCTGTAAGTCTGCCATTGTTGGCACGAGCGAGCCGTTCTCAAATTGCAGTTGACGGTAACGCTTCTCTAGAACTCCGGGAAGCTTCTGCTCTAGCCAGCGCTTCAAAATTGCGCCAGCGCTGTCTGTACGAAATGTCGTCATGTCAAATTACCCCTTGATGACTTGCATCAGAACTAAACCGGGACCTGCTGCTTCGAGAAACTTCAAGCGTGGGGCAGCATCACACTTGGCAGTGTCCGCATCATTGCGATAGCGCCCAATTCGCTCATGAGCACCTGGTGCGCCGTTCAGCGTGTGGCGAAAATAAACGGTGTCTGTGGGCAGCACTGCTTCTTCGACATAGCCGTAGAACAGCCCTTCAACCGTGTAACCCATTGGACGTTTGGGTTCATAACCCAGGTCGCCATTGGCATCAACCGTTTTTTCGTTCTTTTCCCAAACGTCGGTTTTGGTTGAAATGCCCATGAATTGCTGCCCTGTGGCAGAAGGCAACGCGATCGCAACATCAGTTCCGGATGACCCTGTACCCCGAACAACCGTCCGTCCAAACGGAATAATGGCAGAGGTTGAGTTGTAGCCAGTTCGAGCTACCCAGTCTTCCATGCGGGCAACTTGTCCTTCATACCCACGTGCTAAATCGCCGTAATTGGTGATTCCCATTAGTCGTCACTTCCTTGCTTCCAAGCGGTTTCATAAGCGTTAGCTGCTTTTTTGTTGGCAGCATCGATTGCGTCGGCGTGAACGGTGTTTTGCGCGATCGTCACCAGGTTGAGCAGTCCTTCAGAACTGTCTGCACGGCTGGTGGTTACTTGCAACTGGGCGGCAATTGTGTCCCAAATGGCGTTCACATACTCGTCTGATTTGCCGTCGAGTTTGACGTTGGGAAGCTTCGCCGCGATCGCCAGCTTGCGAATGTCAGCCACAGGTAATTTGTAGTCCGGCTGATAATCAGCTTTATCCACGCGTAGCAACGGCAGAACAACGCTCCAAGCATCTAAGCGCTCTGATACTGCGGTAGAAACTTGGTCCGCGTCCATGCGAGTCTGTTCTGCGGCATCTAGCTTCGTTGTGAGGGTTGTAACTTGTGCTTCTAGACCCGTGGCTTTGCCTTCAGCAGCATCGAGCTTGCCTTGCAGGTCGGTTACTTTGGTGGCTGATGCTGCACTATCGGTTTGCAGTTTCAGTGCAGCATCAGCGAGTTTGTCGTTGTCAATGGAAAATACTTCTCCACCGATCGTGATTTGGCGCATAGGTTTGCTTTCGGGTGTGGATGATTGAAGGGTTTTAACAGGTTGATTAATTTGCTCTGTTGTTCCCTCATCGGATTTAGCCCGACCCACAAATACGCTGACCTGGCGCTCGATTTCATCCAGGTTCATCAATCGGTTAATCAAGGTTTCTGTACTCAGCAGCTTCTTGATGCGAGATTCGTCAAAGTCGGCATCATCGCGATCGCTGCGAATGTGCAGCCAGTGCTCATCTGCCGAATCCACATGAAAGCCCACCTCTGCCCCGGCTCTACCGTGAGGGACACCAGCCACATGATTGCCTAAACGCTCTACCTGATCGTATTTGCCATCGCTTCTGGGCCGGATGGGAGCATCGTAACCACAACTGGTTTGATCAGTCCTGCCAGAAATCACTTCCTCGATCATTTCTTCGTCGAGAACCGTTGAAACCAACCCGAGAAAGTCACCATCAATGATGGCGGTGTGCCCGGTTAACCCACGTGCATGCTGACGAGCATTCTTAGGCGTTACCCGTCCTCCTGGCGGATGCAGTAGGGTGATCGGCTTCATTTTGAAGCTGTCGATCGAGTCTTTGTTAAACAAAACCTCTGGCGTGACAACTTCAGTTCGCTCGGTTCCGTCCGTGTTGCGATATTGCAATTCGCCCACACGAGCGATTCGCATGTAAGCCCTGAGAAAGCCTTCGGGCGTAAATTGATGCTGTAAAATTCTGCCGCGATCGACGTGAAAAACCATTGCAGCGAACGATAATTGTCGCTGTCAGATTTCCTACGAGTACGCCCAGAGATGCGATCGCGGCTTTACTGTAGTACAAACATTATAATTTTGCTGTTCAGCGAGGGTTGAGCAATCGGCAAAATTTACAATCCTCGCTGAACTTGCTTTTTACAGAGATAGATACATTATGAGTGACGAACACGCTTCTGATGCTCCCACGACTGATGAGCAGGAGTTGAATCTTCCCGTAGAAGATCATGATTGGCTGCTGAAAATGTTCATTCGCTTAGTAAACGACATGGACATGGAGATTGGGGTCACACTAAATGTTAGAGGGCTGATGGTTTCCGGTCTGCTGATCGGTGGGAAAAAGTACTTTGATGGAATTGCTCAAGAAGTTCTAGCGACTGCTTCTCCAGCATTTGGGGAGGGCTTCCACGGTTTCCTCGCAAAAATAGGTGAAGATATGTACCCAAAAAAGAATGAAGAGAATCCCAAACAAAAGAGGGGTATAGGGTTCGTCCATCTGAAAAACGCCACAATTATTGGTGGCAATGGATCACCCATTCCATCGAACAGCGGCAAGTATTGGCGAGGACGCCTGAGTGCTGTCGATGGATTTTGGCTCGGCAATATAGCGTTTACTCGCTAAACAAAGCTAGCGAGTTGGGCTAGCGATCGCTTAATTGTTCCAGCGATCGCTAGCCCAACTCACTCAGATCCGCCAGCAGTTTCACAAGTTCATCCCGCTTTGCCGCTCTGCTACGAGATCGATAAATTAAAGTTGATCGTCTTTGGTAATTGCGGTTACAGTATTGCACCTCCAATAATCAGGAATAAAAATGCAATATCCAACAAGACAAACATGCCTACCTGGCGATCGCGTTTCAACTGGGAGCGCTTCTGGTTACGTTGTCGGTTCTTCACAAATACCGTGCCGCCATCCTCTTGTTAATGTCAGGCTTGATCATCAACCTCCAAACTCTCAAGGTTTTCCTTATGACCCTCAAACACTAGTTTTTATATCTCGTGGTTAAACTACATTGCTGCATTGGAATACTCAACTGTGCAGCGGCAATTCGCCCCACACTGACAATTCTGCTTCGGCAATGGCAGAGACCCGATCGCAACTACACCCCGCGCTGCATAGAGAATACAATCTGGGCACGATTCTGAGGCGTGGAGACGTCGCCTCATATAGCGATCACCGTTGTCTTTTGAATTCTGTTGCTGAGTCTGCGAGAAGCTGATGTTGGAGCTGTTGGCATACAGTTTCAGGCGTTGCTCAAACTGAGCACGGGTCATCGTGCCTTTCGTCAAGTCGGTGGCGAATTGTTGGAGGTATTTGTACTGCGATCGCAGTTCCCGACCCACGGCCAGATAATCTGCTGAAGTCATCCGGTCCACGCCACCGCGCCCCAAGATGGCTTGATTAGTGTGTAAGGTCTTAATCGTCTTAGCGGTGGTTTCTTGCCAGGTTCGCAGGCTAATTTTGCCATCTGCGAGAAGCCCGCCCAACGTTTGAAAATCTGCCTTGATCGTCTCCACATAGCCACGTTGCAGATTGAGCATCGCTTCACGTGGAACGAATTTACCCGAGTCACCATAGCGATAGCGACCTGATCGCCTGTCCCAGATAAAGTCAGGCGAATCTAGATGAATTGGCAATTGTGGCAATTGATCACTAAGGTTGACCATCGAGCAGCCCCTTAAACTTGTCAGGAGCCGCCGCCCGCCAGTCATTCAATGCTGCATCAATGTCGGCTTGAGTGATATCTGCGATCGCAGCATACTGTGCCTCACTCAGAACCTCACCTGCAATCTTCAACGGTTCAGCAGCATCGGTTTTGTACTGGTTGATATCGGAAAGTGATATCTCACGAATTCCACCAAAGAACTCAGCAGGCATGACTTGTTTGTAAATTTGCTTTGCCTGCTCTGCTGAGTCAAAGCCCAGCATCAGCTTCTCTTCATCGAATTGCCCATTGATGTGTTGAGCAATGGCATACACTTTCTCACTAGCGAAGTTGCTGCCCAAATAGCAATCCACCGCCATGCCATCTGCACCCTTAGTCTTTTGGATGTGCCCATAGGCAACGGGCAGCATCCGACCATGACGTTGATCGAAGGGTAGATATTGCAGTCCTAGTTTGAAGCCGTGGAAGTCGATAATTTTCTTGGCAGGCGTGTTGTCATCTGTGCGTAACGAATCCTGCTTCTGCTGGGGTTGCTTCTGCTGATTTGGCTGTGGTTGTGACTGCTGTTTCTGCTGACGGGGCAACTCTGGCAACTCATCAGACAGCAACTGTCGCTCGATCGAGTACTCGAAACCTCCCCATGCTCCCTGGCGCACTTCCTCACGAGAAAGCGTCCCCATTGCGATCGATGGCGCATCAATTTCTCTCGTCTGCTTACCGCGCAACTCAACTTGCTCTTTCAAATTGAGTTTCAGCACCGACTTGTACTTGAGGCTCCATCCTTCTGGCACTCTGCCACCCGTGCAGCCATTCTGCGCTAGGAAACTGAGGCGGAAAAACTCACTAACTTGTTCGTCGATCGCTTCAGCTTGATAATCCTCAACACAGTCCGCCCATTCGTATTTGTCACCTTCAGAACTGTTAGAGAGTGCGGTTTTCTGGCTACTTCCCCAAAGCTTGGTCGGTGGCATAGCTGCAGCAGCTGAGGTGTCATCTTTCATGCGATCGATCAGCGCATCCAGCCCGCCGAAGTTGCGCGAGACATATTCCGCTTTCTCGTCAGCATCCATTGCGATGCCGCCTAATGAGGATTTCGACAGCAGAATCGCTCTGAACCGTCGCAAAATATCTTCTTCTTTGCCGCGCAGAATCAGATCGCCCAAGCCCTTCAGGGAGTAAGCGAAGGTGTCATAGTCCTGCACCATGCGGACGCTGTATTCGATCGTGGTCAGATACTTAATGAATGATTGATAGAAGCTCAGTAAAACTGAGTCATGGTAATGGCTGTTGTAACTCAGCATGTCACCATACAGCCGTTTACCAGGGAAGCGGAGAATGCGCGATCGATGGATGCGTCCATATGTCATGCCATCCCCTAGTCCTTGATTCTGAGGCAATGCCAGACGGTAAAATTCTGGGTTTCCGGGTCGTCCGGTATTGGGTTCGGGGGTGAGTTGATAGCGGGTGACGGTCTCTAACCACGAAATCTGCCGAATGTTTTTCTCGTTGATCGGCTGTTCTGGGGGCTGCCCGTCATCAATCCCCATCACAATGAAGCCGTCACCTTCGAGCCGTCCAAGGATGGCTGCCTCTCGAACTTCACCTCGCAGCTTCAGATCGTTCGCATATTGAATCGCTTTAGAGGGGATGTTTTTGCGCCCTTTGCCGACGGTGATTTCGAGCCACGTCTTACTTGTGGCGGCTTTGGGCAGTAGGTCTACCACTTTCTCGCACAGCTTTGAGTTGCGATACAGCGCGTGAACTTCACCGCGATCAAGGGGAACAACAATCGTATTGATCGAGGTGTCGAGGAATTTGTCGCGTCCTGTCTGCCCTAAGCCAGTGCTACGGTTGCCCACCAATGCACCAAAGGCATTTAGAAGCGCACCATCGTTATGTAAAACTTCAACTGCCGTCGTTTCGTCACTCATTCCCAGAAGCTCAACGCGATTCTGGCTCAGAGTTCCTATTCTTTCAGAGCGTTTGCGTATGCATTGCAGCCAAGAGCTTGAATTTCTCGGCTCTTAGTTGCCCATGTTGTTTGAGGAACGGGAATGGGAATCAATTAGTTTCTGTAGCTGCTGCCGATCCGATGTGCGGGCAATGCCATCTTGAATTGCTGCCCCAATTTGATGTTGAAAAATTTGCACGACTCCGATTGTGCGCCGATCATAAGTCGGATGCGCTAACTCCAAATCTGCGCCCATGAATTCGTTCAATTGCTGATGCAACGTTTTCATGACTCGTTGGAGGGTACGCCGAGTCTGAGCATCTATCCGTCCCGTAACCTTGAGGCGATAGCGTTTTTGAAAGGCCTTGATTGCGTCGATCGTGACGCGATCATTGAGTGCTCCATTGTAGGAAGTGAAGGGATACTCTGCTCCGACTTCGGGCGCTTCGGTGAAGCCTAAACCATTGAGAATGCTGCGAACTTCAGCATTGCTGTACATTGAGGTTTGAACTTGTGACTGAGTGTTTGAGGAGTGAGACTTGGGAGCTTCAAGCGCCAAGACAGGGGCGGGTAAAAGGCTGCTGCCCGTAACGATCAAAGCCAACGTGAACAGTGCAGGGACGTGACGTTTCATGATAAATCTCCTTTGAGCTGAATTACCGGAAAGCCGTGTGTGACTGGCTTTCGTGCGGTTGATACTCATAAGGTATTCGGTTTCCTCAACTTGGTCGATAACGGTAAGTTGAGGAAAGTTAAGGAGTTAATCGACTTGCTTGGAGACTTTCATATTTCAAAGCAAGTCGATTTCTAGTTCGTTTTCATCAAGACTCATCACTACCCCACAATTAGGCTCATCACTGGAGTTCCACTCGATGCATTGAGTGAGCCATCTAAATCAGTCGTTGCTACAAAGCCGTTGGGCACATCAAGATCAAATGCAGTGTCGATCGCTAACTGCTCATCCATGAGGGAGTCGATCATCCCCGCCAAATTTGAGAAGGTCACGCCGTCTGCTTGCTTCACTGAGACATCCCTACGGTTCTGCTGCAAGGCTTTAGCTGATACATAGTAGCTGCGATAGATAACCGTTCCACCGGCGACTGTTACCCCTTCAATCTGGGTTTCAGCCTTCAGCTTGCCAGCCGATACCTTCAGTTTTTGGGTCAGAATCACATCGCGATCGCTAATGCTGGTTAATTCTTTGACGAAGCCTAATGCTCCAGTTAAGTCGGTATAAATTGACATGTGACACCCTCCTACACCAAATCAAAGATTATGGTGTAGGCTTCCCAACTTCGCAATTGGGAGTTCCTGCTTCATCGGGGTTCCCAAGCAACCTTCCTCCGCAGGCAGTATCACCGTTTGTCCAACGGCTACAAGTCCTGCTGCATCACCACTTGTGCAGATGCAACATCTCTATCTGTGCCATATCCACACTCACCGCATTTATGAACCCGCTAACTTAGTTCCTTCTTCCCGGTGTGCGCTCCACCATGAATGACTCCAGCTTTAGATACAAGTAATACAATTAGTTCTGCTCAGAAATCTTACTCGTCATCTGTAAAGGTGACCGATTTCCCAGCATTGACAAGTTGTTGAACAATTTTATTGTCCTGGTTTTTGATCGCCCGATCTAGAGCAGTACGTTGTGAAGTGTCTTTACTACTAACTTCGGCACCAGCTTCTAAAAGAACTCTAACAGCTTTGCTACTCTGCGAATCCACTGCAACCATCAAAGGAGTCACTCCACAGGGATCTTTTGTAAGGTTAACATCTGCCCCGGCTTGCAGCAGTAATTGCATGATCTCGATCTGGATCGCTTCACCCTCTTCTGGATAGAAACCTTTACCAGCAAAACGCGCTTTAGCTACCTCAATATATCTAGCAGATGCCCAAAGCGGAGTCATCGACGAGTCGTCCTCGTTTTTATTAGGATCTGCTCCATGTTGCAGAAGTATCCTAACAATCTCAACTTTTCCATGATACACGGCGGGTAGTAGCGCTGTGCTTCCATCAGAATCAAATGCATTTATATCTACACCTGCTTGAATAAGCCTGAGAATTTGATCAAGATTACCCTGCATCACGGCAGTAGTTAGTTCTTCAACTAACTCATTTTCTGTCTCTCTACGCTGGCGACGATGTAGTCCATTTGGAAGTTCTAATTGTGCTTCCTGTTGTAAGATTAGGTTTGTTAAAGGATACAAAAAGTCATAGATATCTTGCATACCATATGACGCTGCTCTCCAAAGTGGAGAATATCCAACGTCTTCCTCAAAGTTAGGATCAGCACCCCCTGCAATAAGCATTTGAACAAGATCTAGTTCACCGTATTCAACTGCTTGTTCTAAAGGGGTTTTGTGATCATCCAAACGCTGATTAAGATTAATGCCTATTTCAATCAGTTGCTTTAGGGAAGTGAGGTCATCTTGATAAAAAGCTTGCTCAAGGGCACTTTGCAATACAATTCTTTCTCCTGCATTGGAATTACTTTGCATAGCGATAGCCCCTTTAGAATAGTTCTTAAGAATAATTCCGACCCTTTTGAATGGTATCGTTGCCGATCTTTTTTCTCTGAGGTTAGGTGGAAGTTTATCCTTAAAATCTTAGGCAAGAATGACGATAACTTGAATCAGATTCCGTTGTTTTGATGTGATCGCGCCCTCACTATTTTACTGCAAAACGTTTACTGATACTAGGTTTTAGCGTTTTAGATTGCACTCCACCATGCGGCACCACTAGCATTCCTAAACCCGATCACGATCGCATCGCCAACATCGGGAGAACGGTGCAACCTTTTTTTGGTCTTCTCTTTGTCTTCAATCCGAATTTTGCCTGTAGAAGTGCTCTCGTAATACACCCCGGCTAAGTCTTCCATCGCTCGTTCTTCCAGGTCTCCGAGGGGTGCGATCGCGACCTCTCCTTTTCGCATCGCTTCTCTAAGGTTCCAGAAATCCTCAGCTTTAGCATTGAGATACTCAGCCGAGTTTTCAGCCGCTTGCCCCCAATGCACACCACCTGCTGCATATCCCTGCTCAAGTAGAGAGTCGAGTGGACCAGACCCAAAACCACCGCCACGATCGACCGTGATCGTTCCTGGATATTCTTTCAGCCCCTCCACCGCCAAAGCGGTCGCTCGGCTCGAATCCTGCATATCGCCTTTGGTGGGGACAGCTTTGATGCTGTAAAGAATTGCACCCTGCCAGCGCGAGCGGGCGTGTTCATCGACTCCATCCCCCACATCCAAGCCAAAGCGAGAATCGTGCGGTTTTGCCTGAGCATTCCAGTAGGCAGGGTCGGCATCGTAGCGTCTACGGGCTGCGATGAAATACGATCGCGGGATCACCGACTGAGACGAATCTTCAGGGAAGAATCCTTCTACCCGTGATTGCCAGTAGGCAGAGCCCTCGCCGTACTTCGATCTCGCTTCCTCAATCCAGCCGATCGACACGGCACCCGGAATCTTATCTTGAGGGCACCATTCCGCCCATTGCAACGGGGGCAGAACCTCGCCCTCTTCGTTGCAGATGACGGCTCTAACTTCTGGCTTGAGGCGACACACCCCTTCTGAATCGGGTTGATATGCCCAGGCAACGTTGGGATGGTCCCAAACTGGAATCCTGATGTGTTTGCGCTTGCAGGCTTTCTCAAATGACCCACCCGTTTCAATTGGGTTGCCAATTCGCAAGAAACGGTTATTTGCGCCAGTGGCACACGACGAAGCACCTTCGTCAATTTCATTGGAGATGCCGCAGGCTTCGTCTTCGATGACGAGCAAGTATTCATGGTGAACACCCTGAAACGCATTGCTATTGGTATCTGAGGCAGTGAAACCAAAGGCTCTCGCTTCCTCACTCACTCTGAGAAAGGTTTGTCCTCGTTCTCCTGGTAAGTTCTTTTTGCCGTGGGTCT
>NZ_JCACCM010000125.1:16965-18006 GCF_059501405.1 Myxacorys sp. | reverse complement strand
ATTATCTCATCTCGTCACTGTTCTCTATTCTCCCTTATTTACCGACAAGTCTAATTTGTAATTGTTTTTGTGGCGATGTATGAAAACCTCCTTTAATATGGAGGGCTAAACAGGTTAACGACCCTCGTTTAATGTCCAAGCCACCTTTGATCGGAATTACAACTCACAGTCGCAACAGCGCAGGCGAAGTCCTTCTGCCCGGAACTTATATTGATGCCATTCAAACCGCAGGCGGCAACGCATTGCTACTTCCGCCTAACCAACCTGATCCAGAAGCATTGCTAAATGTCTTGGATGGTTTGGTGTTCTCCGGCGGCGGTGATATTAATCCAATGCTGTATGGCGGCGAAAACCATCTCTCAATCTATGGCATTGATGAAGATCGAGATGCGTTTGAACTGATGCTGGCAAAGGCAGCTTTGATCAGGAAGATTCCTGTGTTAGGAATCTGTCGGGGAATGCAGGTGTTAGCGATCGCGGCAGGTGGAAAGTTAGTCGCGCATGTTCCAAATGTGTATGGAGATGCGATCGCGCATCGACTCGATCATCCGCGTCGCCCGATCAATCACGATCTCTCAATTCTGCCTAACACTCGCCTTGCTGATTTACTAGAAACAACCAAGCTCAACATTGTTTCGTGGCATCATCAAGCGGTAAAAACCGTTCCGCAAGGATGGCGGATTTCAGCCCAAGCAGATGATGGATTGCTCGAAGGGATCGAGCATCTTCAGCATCCGTGGATGGTAGCGGTGCAGTGGCATCCTGAACTTTCGGGAGAAGATCCGGCGCATCAGCGATTATTTCAAAAGTTTGTGGAAGTGGCGGGAACGATGCATTAGGTCAGCGATCGCGGGATTTACTTCGTGGAGTTGGTTGAATTGCGGACCTGCTGGCAGCAATCCTTGGATTGGTAGAGCGATCGTAGGCTTAGTTGAAACGGATGGTAGAAATAGCACTCTGTTATCAGCTAATCTTTTAGCGTTTGTTGAAGTTGTGAAAGCGTTTCTTATGAACGTGTATTCATTCATAAGAAACGCTTAA
>NZ_JCACCM010000125.1:0-16865 GCF_059501405.1 Myxacorys sp. | reverse complement strand
AGGAATATTGATTTTGCTTAACCGTTTATTATGAACGAGAAGGCAACTATTGATTCTGCTTACTCAGCTATAAGAAACGCTTAAAGGAATATTGATTTTGCTTAACCGTTTATTATGAACGAGAAGGCAACTATTGATTTCGCTTGCTCTATTATTAGTTTTGCTCACTTCATTTCAGTAATTGCTTTCTCTGTTTCAATAAACGCTTGTTGGGATACGCAAGCGCGATCGCTGCTCCAGCATTATCAATGCGATCACCTCCTCATAGCGATCGCGTTGATCAAGCATCAGAGACTACTCCTCGATCACGGTGAGGACAACTCTTGCAGAGTTAAATGTAGATTTCTACAACTTCCAGCGCTAATCCAGATCTATTAGGAGCAAAAAATATCGGTTTGCGTCAATTCAGTAGCAGTTAACCCCAAAGTTTGTTACTCTACCGACTGCACGCCCTAAATTCGTTCCTCATCTCATGATCGAAGTTGAGCATCTCAGCAAAATCTACGGTTCTACCCCTGCGATCGAGGATGTCACCTTCTCGGTTGCACCGGGCGAAATTCTCGGCTTTCTCGGCCCCAACGGAGCCGGAAAAACAACCACAATGCGAATTCTGTCAGGCTACCTGCCTGCTAGTCGTGGAACTGCAAAAGTCGCAGGATTTGAGGTACACGAACACTCAATGGAAGTGCGGCAACGAATCGGATATTTGCCAGAAACGCCGCCGCTCTACCCTGAAATGACGGTAGAAGGGTTTCTCAATTTCGTAGCACAAATTAAGGGCGTCAGTGCAGGCGATCGCGCGAATCGAATCAAAGCAGCAATCGAAAAATGTAACTTAGTCGAGAAACGCAAGACGCTCATTCGCAAGCTATCTAAGGGCTTTCGGCAACGAGTCGGCATTGCTCAAGCGATTGTTCACGATCCACCAGTGATTATTCTCGATGAACCGACCGTCGGACTCGATCCCAGGCAAATCATCGACGTGCGGAATTTAATCAAACAACTCGCCAACGATCACACCGTCATTCTCTCGACACACATCTTGCCCGAAGTCAGCATGACGTGCGATCGCGTCGCCATTATCAATCGCGGTCGAGTCGTTGCGACCAACACGCCTGCATCATTAATGGAACAATTGATGGGCGGTTCAGGGTACGAATTGGATATTGCGGGCAATTCAATTGCCGTTCAACAATGCTTGCAGCGGGTTGAAGGCGTGAAACACGTTGAAGAGATGCAGATTGAGAACCTGCCCGAACATCGAATCAAAGTCCGGGTCGTGTCCGAATCAAATGCTGAACCCGGACATGCGATCGCGGCAGCACTCGTTCGCAATGGGTTAGGACTGTATGAAATGCGCCGCGTTCAAGCCAGCCTAGAAGATGTGTTTCTAGACCTCACAACCGAAGAAAAACCGCTAGAAGCCACGCCTGAAACCGCAGACACCACAGATAACGTTGACACCGAACCTCCATCGACCAAATCTGAAGTACTGCCCACCGAAACCCCATCAGAGGATGCAAGATAGATGAAAACCGTTTTAGCAAACATTTTGGCGATCTATCGACGGGAGTTATTGAGCTACTTTGCATCCCCGCTTGCCTATGCGATCGCGGCGATCTTTTGGTTAGTCTCTGGCTTTCTATTTTGGGCAACGCTAGAAGGAATTGTGGGGCAAGCCGCGCTCTATGATGCTCAAGCGGGAGCAGGCGTATCTGTTCCTCCGATCGATATTCCTTACGAGTTTATTCGAGCCGTGTTAGGCGTTGTAGGATCGCTCTCCCTATTTGTGCTGCCCATCTTATCAATGGGACTATATGCAGAAGAGCGCAAGCGCGGCACGTTAGAGCTATTAGCAACATCACCACTCACCAATTGGTCTGTTGCGATCGGAAAATTGCTGGGTGTTGTGACATTCTTTGTCACGATGTCGCTTCCGTTGCTAATCTATGAAGCGATCGCACTTGCAAATGTTAATCCTCCTGTGCAGCCTAGCATTCTATTACTCGGTCACGGCGGATTAATATTACTAGCAGCCGCCGTCTTATCATTGGGAATGTTTATCTCTTCCCTCACCGATAGCACTATCTTGGCCGCTATTTTTACATTCGCATTAGTATTAGGCCTATGGGTTGTTGATCTAATTGCAAAAAACTTTACAGGTGGATTAGCCGATGCGATCGGGCATCTGTCACTGCTAAAGCACTACACCAACCTCGTGCAAGGCGTTGTCGATACAGGAAGCTTGGTCTTATTCGCAAGTTACATCCTATTAGGCATTTTTCTCACCGCTCAATCAATCGACGCTCTACGATTCCAGCGATCCTAGTTTGAATTCTCCGCGTACAAACCGGATTTCGTCTGCCTCTATCCCATACCTTGACCATGAAAAAGTTCAAACCCCAGCTTCAATTTCTGAAATATCTGTTTTGGCTTGCTCCCATTCTGATCATTATGGGTATTGTGGCAGGCGTTGTCTCTGGCGTTTGGGGAACTGTTCCGCTAGGGTTACTGATTGCTGGAGTTGTACTCTTCTTACTGTGGCTGGTTTTTTTAGGACGCGGAGAAGAAACGCTGCAACCCAACTTTTGGAAACGCCGCTCCACTCAAGCGAGTACAAATGCGGTGGTGAATACGATCGCGGTATTAGTCATCTTAGGATTGATTAACTTTCTAGCCGTTCGTCACTCCGCTCGCGTTGACCTTACTGAAGGAGGACTATTCACCCTATCCCCCGAATCGAAGCAAGTCGTACAAGAATTAAATCAGGATGTAAAAGTTTGGGTATTCGACAATCAACAGAATCCTCAAGATCAGCAATTATTAGAGAATTACCAACGGCAGAATCAAAGATTCAAATTTGAATTTGTTGACCCTGAAGGTAATCCAGGTTTAGCGAAAGACTTTAACATCAAAAACAGTAATGATAGTCGTGATGTTTTTCTAGAACTACCCTCCAAGCAGCGCAAACAATTTGTTCAAAATATCAGTTCTCAAACGCGACTATCAGAAAATAGAATCACAAACGCAATTTTGCAGATTAGCAACGACAGGCAGGTTCCAGTCTATTTCTTACAAGGGCACGGCGAAAAATCCTTGCAAGCGGGAGAAGGCGCAATTTCAACAGCTGTGGAAGCTCTAGGAAATAAAAGCTTTATCACTCAGCCATTAAATTTGGCGCAGACTGGAAAAGTGCCAGCAGATGCGGGCGTTGTGCTAGTTGTCGGTCCCACTCGTCCTGTTCTAGACGCAGAAGTTAAAGCGCTGCAAGACTACCTTGACCAGGGCGGAAACATTTTCGTTGCGGTCGATCCAACGATCAAAGCAGGACTGGACACTCTGCTGAATGGATGGGGTGTGAAGCTGGACGATCGCGTTGCCATTAATTCACCTGAGCAAAAGGTGTTGGGTGTGGGTCCGGCAGGCTTAATCGTGACGCAGTACGGCACTCATCCGATTACAAAAGACTTCGGAAATGGCTATTCGTTTTATCCGCTTGCCCGTCCGCTAGACATTAGCCCTGTCGCGGGCGTTCAAAACACGCCGTTATTATTAACTGACCCGAAAAGCTGGGCAGAAAGCAATCTGAAAGAACAGCCCTTAAAGCTTGATGGCGGCGATCGCCCAGGGCCGTTAACCATTGGCGTTGCTCTCTCTCGAACGGTTAATCTGAGTCCATCACCCAGTCCATCACCTTCAGCTAGTCCATCGCCTAGTGTCTCACCTTTCTCGGAAAGTCCATCGCCCAGTCCGTCGCCTTCCATTAGCCCATCGCCTACACCATCTTCTAAAGAGTCGCGTTTAGTCGTGTTAGGAAACTCTGGTTTTGTGACAGATAGCTACTTTGGACAGCAACTTAATGGAGACGTATTCCTAAATGCGGTCAATTGGCTGAGCCAGCAAGGTCAACAGCCACTATCTTTGCGTCCCAAAGATGTTAAAAACCGTCGAATTACGCTAAATACTGAGCAGGCAACTATCTTGGCAATTTTAGCGATCGCGATCGTCCCCTTATTTGGTTTTCTAACGGCTGGATTCTTCTGGTGGCAAAGACGATAGGTAGCGAGACTTGCCAAACGGACTGTCCTACTGTTAAATAATGTTAAGAAACCTATCTTTTAGGAGATTCAAACATGGATAAGCAAGAAGGAAAGGTTGGATTTACCCCATTTGCTGAGACTTGGAACGGTCGTTTAGCCATGCTTGGATTAGCGATCGGATTTGCAATTGAGCTAGTAACCGGCAAGGGCATTTTGGCACAACTAGGTTTGATGTAACGCTCAGGATTTATTTTTCAATCAACGCTCAATACATGAGCAGTCCCTCAACGCATAAATTAAGCCCGAAGAGTTTGAAAGCTCTTCGGGCTTAACTATTTAGATCTTTTAGTAAAATTCACTTTAAAGAATAGCGTGGCAAGCTATAGGAACCGTCAGGAGTTTGGTGCAGCCAGTTGTTAACGTTCTATTCATGATGCCTTCCGAAGTTAAGGTATCAATGTTGAATAATGTTGAATAATTTGTGTATCGAAGCTAACAATTCTATAGACCATCTGGAAGCAACAATCGCAGCTTTGTGACAAAAGTACAAGCCAACTAGTTTTAATCTGTCTAGTTTTAATCCGTCTCAAATCAGGTTTCGCGACGCTGGCTCATCAGTATGATTAAGAAAATCATGTGCTTCAGCCTCCCAAGCGCGATACAAAGCGCGATACAATCAGAACCCTACAACCACGCGGGCTTCGGAGGCTTGAGCCTTCGGTAGTGAGGAATTAGTCATGGCACTCATTGTTCAGAAGTACGGGGGAACCTCAGTTGGAACGGTCGAACGAATCCAGGCAGTCGCCCAACGGGTAAAGCAAACTGTCGAAGCCGGAAATTCAGTGGTAGTCGTGGTTTCTGCGATGGGCAAGACTACCGATGGCTTGGTCAAACTGGCGCATGATATTTCTGCCAATCCCAATCGACGAGAAATGGATATGCTGCTCTCCACCGGAGAGCAAGTGACGATCGCGCTGCTCAGCATGGCACTGCAAGAAGCTGGGCAGCCTGCCGTCTCGCTTACCGGCGCACAAGTCGGAATTATTACTGAAACCCACCACACTCGCGCTCGCATTCTCAACGTTGCCACTGACCGCATGAAGCGTCACTTGCAGAACGGCGAGGTTCTTGTTGTAGCTGGATTTCAAGGCATTAGCAATGCTCAAGATTTAGAAATTACAACGTTGGGTCGGGGTGGCTCTGATACATCGGCAGTCGCGTTAGCGGCGGCGCTCAAAGCCGATTTTTGTGAAATTTACACCGATGTACCCGGCATTCTCACGGCAGATCCTCGCTTGGTCGAAGATGCTCGGCTGATGACCGAGATTACCTGCGATGAGATGTTAGAACTTGCCAGTCTTGGTGCAAAAGTGCTGCATCCTCGCGCTGTGGAGATTGCTCGAAATTATGGCGTTCCGCTCGTCGTGCGATCGAGTTGGACAACCGACCCCGGAACCTGGGTAACCTCACCACAGCCGCAAACGCGATCGCTCGAAGGGTTAGAAATTGCCCGTCCTGTCGATGCGGTGGAATTTGATACAGACCAAGCCAAAGTCGCCCTCCTCCGCGTTCCCGATCGTCCTGGTGTTGCTGCAAAACTGTTTGGTGAAATCGCCTCTCAGCGGTTGGATGTCGATTTAATTATCCAATCCATTCACGAAGGCAATAGCAACGATATTGCCTTCACCGTGATCAAAAACTCCCTCACTCGTGCAGAAGCGGTGTCTAGTGCCATTATTCCGGCTCTCATGGCGGGTCATGCCCCCAGCAGCGAAGCGGCACCTGACGTGATGATCGAACAGAAAATTGCCAAAGTGACGATCGCAGGCGCAGGCATGATTGGGCGTCCGGGAGTGGCGGCCAAAATGTTCTCAACCCTTGCCGATGCAGGGATCAACATTCAAATGATCTCGACCTCGGAAGTTAAAGTCAGTTGTGTGATTGATCAGGTCGATTGCGATCGCGCGATCGCGGTTCTCTGCAATGCCTTCGACATTCATGAGTCAGGTTATCGCATTCCAGAGGCGACCTTGCCTGATGTCACCGAAACTCCAGTGCGGGGTGTGGCGCTTGATCTCAAACAAGCCCGTGTTGCTGTTCGCCATGTGCCCGATCGACCTGGCATGGCGGCGAAAATTTTTCAACGGCTGGCTGAGCACAACATCAGCGTCGATATGATTATCCAATCTCAGCGCTGTCGCGTGGTGAATGGCACCATGACGCGGGATATCGCCTTTACCGTGGCGCAAATGGACGGGGAAGCGGCACGGACGACGTTAGAAAGCGTGGCGGCTGAATTTGGCTGCGGCGAAGTCGTGGTCGATAGCGCGATCGCGAAGGTCAGTATTGTTGGATCTAACATGGTCGGACAGCCAGGAGTGGCGGCTCGCATGTTTGATGCGCTGTTCAAAAAAGGCATCAACATTCAGATGATTGCAACTTCTGAAATTAAAGTGAGTTGTGTAGTGGCGGAAGATCAAGGCATTGTGGCGCTGCAAACAATTCATGCGGCGTTTGAATTGTCAGGCTCTCACAAGGTACAGGTATCGGCTTAGAGACGCTATTCGTAGGTGAAGGTTCTGATGAACTACTCTCCTAAACTACTCTCAAGGGGAGAGCCTGAGGACATAGCCCGAATTTGTTGTAACTATCAGGTCATTCTGGTAAACCGCAATGCCCGACGGGATACCATATTTTGCCGCGCGGACGTTTACGATCGCGTCTATTTTGCCGTCAGAATCTAGCTTGACAACCCAACCTAAATTCGTCGTTATCACTAAATCCGTGTTCCAAACTGCCACAAAAAACGGAATGCCAAATCCCGCCTGTTGCAGATCAACTATTGTCGAAACTTTGCCCGTCTGCGTGACGCGCAGCAATAGCCTTTTTGACTGCGCCACCACAAATTCATCCGTCTGAACCGCAATGCCAAATGGGTTACCCCTCCCATCGAGCAAAATGGGTTGAGAAATCGTTCCGTCCGGGCCGACTCGCACAATCTGACCAACGGCTTCTGCGACATCCGTTGACAACGTAACAACATAATTCTGTTGATAAACCGCTACCCCAAACGGCGCTCCAAATTCAGTACAAATTTGAGTCAGGTCTGTAATCTTGGCATACGTCCCATCGGGTTTGACGCGAACTAGATAATGATCAGGAAGATAGCCTGTTACGGTGACAATGAGAGCGTTATCTTGAGCCGGGTTTCCTTGCGAGTTGCGCTCGGCGGTAATTGCAAACGGAATGCCTAAGTTGGCGCTTAGAAAATTCACAAGTGGAGTGACTTGGCCCTGCGGACTAATCCGCACTAGCGTTCCTTCTAGCGTCGGAACGACCAATGCATCACCCTGAAGAGCAATGCCTTGCAGTGTTAAGAGCTTCAAGCCTTGAGCAATGACTGAAATTGACACAAGTGAAATTGATACAAGTGAATAACTTCTACTGTTTCTGCCACCTACATCTTAGGGTGGTTCAAAGTTTTGTGAGGCTCTCGACTAATGGTTGCCGTTTTTTTAACGGTTAGTTCCGTTCTTCCGGTTGAGTGCTACCCTCGTTGAAAGACAGATGAATAAGAACACTCAATCGTATGGTTTTTTACTTCCGTTGAATGGGTCTTAGACAATTCAGGTAGAATAGCCAAGTTTCCAAAGAATTTTTTGCTACCTTTGCTGGAAAATTGATTTTTCGTTCCAGATTTTGATTAGCATTTTTTCATTCATTTGCGGAACTCTGAATAAGAACAGTGAAACGATCGACGAATCTTATTCATCAGCCCCCTTGAAGTGTTACCCACGTTTTAAAGTCGGATGAAAGCTAGTAACTCCCTTCCTTCAGCCCCATTAGTTCTCAAGTTAGTCGGCACAATTTTGATCGTGTCATCGCTGATTGACTACTTCGCTCTACTTGTGCCGCCCAATTTTTCAGATAAAGCTTGGTTTGCGCAGGTCGTCACGCAAATTGTCGATCGCGGTATTATTCCAATGGTTGGACTGGCATTTTTGTTTGCCGGGTCGTTTCTTGAGAATGGTTCTTTAGCACCCCGCGATCGCGAAGCGCCATTTAGCACGATTCGGTTTTGGGCGCTGCTACTCGCCGGACTGCTCAGCATTATTTTTCTGATTGCTTTTCCGCTTCATCTCAACAATACGCGTCAGGTGTCTGACCAAGCGCTCAAACGCATTGCCGAAGAATCAACAGGGGCGGAAAATCAACTCGATACCCAAGTACAGCAACGCCAAGGTCAAATTCAAGCAGCGCTCAAAGATCCGGCTCAAATCAAGCAGCTTGACGACCGGATTAAACAAATCAACGATGCGATTAGTAGCGGACAACTGAAGGGAGACCAGCAGGCACAAGCTCAGCAAGCCCTCAAAGAACTGCAAGCCCTCAAAACTGACCCGAACGCGATTGAAGGTCGCGCCAAAGATTTCCGCAACCAGAAGCTGATCGAGATTCGCGATCGCAAACAGCAACTCGAAAATCAAGCCAAAGGCGATTTTTGGAAAACAGGAGTGCGCGTTGGCATCAGCAGCTTACTGCTCTCTTTGGGTTACGGCATCATCAGCTTAATGGGTTTGCGCGAGATGGGTATTATAGGCGGACGCCGGAAGGCGACGCTTCGGTAAAAAAAAGGATGAGGGATGAAAATTAAGAAGAAACCTGCTGAATCTAGTGATGGGGCTGAGGTTTTAGCATTGCGGCTCTAGTCCCTCAACAATCACGACCCTTCATCCCTCGTCCCTCATCCCTAGTTCTCCATGTTCTCAATCTACATCCTGACCCACAACGAAGAAATTGATATCGCCGACTGTATTGAGTCGGCGTTGCCCTCTGGTGATGTCGTTGTGGTTGATTCGTTTAGTCGCGATCGCACGGTTGAGATTGCCAACCGCTACCCGGTACGTGTCATTCAACACGAGTTTGAGAGCCACGGTAAACAGAGAACCTGGATGCTGCAATCGGTTCCGACGAAGCACGACTGGGTTTACATTCTCGAAGCCGATGAGCGCATGACGCCGGAGTTGTTTCAGGAATGCCTCGACATCGTTCAACGTCCTGAGCATGACGGCTACTATGTGGCAGAACGGGTCATGTTCATGGGGCAGTGGATTCGTCGCAGCACCCAATATCCCCGCTATCAGCTTCGGCTGTTTCGCAAAGACAAGGTGTGGTTTACGGACTATGGACACACGGAGCGAGAAGTCGTCAACGGCTCAACAGGCTTTATTAAAGAAACCTATCCTCATTACACCTGCGGCAAAGGCATGAGCCGCTGGATTGAGAAACATAATCTGTATTCTACTAACGAAGCGATCGAGACAATCCGACAACTCGACGCTGGCTCAGTAAATTGGAAAGAGTTATTTTTAGGTCAGTCAGAAGTCGAACGCCGACGCGCACTAAAAGATCTCTCCTTACGCCTCCCGTTTCGCCCCTTGATTCGATTTGTTTATATGTATTTCATTTTAGGGGGACTGCTAGATGGCCGGGCGGGGTTCACTTGGTGTGTGCTGCAAGCGTTTTATGAATATCTCATTTTGCTGAAAGTATGGGAGATGAAGCACATGCCGATTGCGTCTCCTCAGCTCAACCCCTCACCACTTCAAGAAGCATCTCCTGAGGCTCCTGCTTCCCTTTAGTATTCCGGGCAAGAACGCTTGTATAGACGATTATTGAGAGCTGTAATGCCTCGGTTCTTTTTCTGTGAAGCACAACAGTTGGGATAGGAAAATCTTATCTAAATTAAAATTAGCTTGCACCAGTCCTTACAAACTTTACCAGTAGGATAGTAGGCTTAAGACAACAGTAATGAAGTGGGGATCACTTGTTTAGACAAGAATTAACCCACCTCTAGCCTGATGTTATTGTTCAAATCATTGTTTATGATCGAACTATAAGAACACGATTGAAGCATTCAGCGTTTGTAGCCAGATGGAGAGTAGGCTGTCTGTGATCCAACGTCTCAAACAAGATCTCAAAAATGACCTGATCGCAGGTCTACTGGTGGTTATCCCTCTAGCCACCACAATCTGGTTAACCTATACGATCTCAACTTGGGTCATCGATTTTCTCACGCGCGTACCCAAGCAACTCAGCCCCTTTGACGGTCTAAACCCAATTCTAGTCAGCTTTTTAAATTTCACCGTTGGTTTAGCGGTGCCGTTACTGTCTATTCTCTTCATCGGGTTGATGGCGCGTAACATCGCTGGACGGTGGCTTTTAGAGTTTGGCGAACGGTTGCTGCAAGCCATTCCTCTTGCTGGTGCGATTTACAAAACTCTAAAGCAACTGTTAGAAACGTTGTTACGAGACACAGGCGGGAAGTTTCGCCGTGTTGTTTTAGTGGAATATCCCCGTCCAGGCATCTGGTCGCTTGGATTTGTCACAGGCGCGATCGGGGCTGAAGTTCAGTCTCATTTTTCAGCGGAGATGCTGAGCGTCTTTATTCCCACCACTCCCAATCCCACAACAGGTTGGTATACGATCGTGCCGGAGGCCGAGACAATTACCTTATCGATGCCGATCGAAGACGCCTTCAAAGTGATTATTTCTGGTGGCATTGTCAGCCCGGACTCAACTGCATTTGTCTCCCAAGCGGCACCTAGTCGCAAGCGCGTTCTAGAACCCTTAGTAGAATCAACTCGAAAACCCCTAATCGTCGAAGAAGAATCGGTTTAGCCATCTCTGCCCAAACCCCGCCTCCAAACTTGCACCCTTAAACTTGTTAAGATAAGCGAGCTAACTTGAACCGAGCCAAACAGCCGCCATGCAAGCCCGTCGAATTTCCCGCGAACTTGCCCTCTTGAGCATCAGTCAACTCCCCACGACCGCAGAGCGCCTCAATACTCAAAAACTTCAAGATCTGATTGTGGCAGCCGTTCGCACGCTTGCAACCGAAGCCCGCGATGCCTTGGAAACGGCATCGGCAGAGCTTCAACGAGGTAACAATCAACTTCTTGCGAGTGAAACGCGTGCCAACACCGTCGAGAGTGCTAGAACAATGGTGGAAGACGCGATCGCGCTAACCGAAAAGGCAATCAATCGGTTGGGGAGTGCGATTGAGATTCCCGAATTCATTCAACTCGCGAACCAAACCGACGTCCGCACGTTTGCCCTCGAAATCATTACGCGCCTACAACAAGAGCGCCAACATGTCGATCAGTTGCTTAACGAAGCCCTGGTTGATTGGCAACTCGACCGTCTAGCGACGATCGATCGAGACATTCTTCGCATTGCTGTGACCGAAATGATGTTTCTGGGCATTCCTGATAAGGTCGCCATCAACGAAGCGATCGAGATGGCGAAGCGGTACAGCAGCGAGGATGGACACCGATTTATTAATGGTGTGCTAAGGAGAGTGACGGAGCAACTTAAAGCGGGAGTGAGAGAATAGGCGATGGGAATTACCCTGCACCCCTTTCTGCTATAAATTTAATTCTAAAAGTTAATTCTGAAAGTCTCTGGTATTTGCAATGGCGTTCAATTGGTTTAATCGTTTCAATCAACCAAAGGCAGAGGCAGACGTCTCTGAAGCGACTCAGCCGGATGCCTCTACATCAGATGCTGAGCCGATCGAAGCGGTTGAAGATCCAGAACAGGCAAAGCAGGCCGCGATCGAGCGTGCCAGAATTGCCTTAGAAGCGATTAAACAACGTAAGCAGCAAGAAGCCGCGCCTGTCCCTCCAGCAGAATCTGATCAAGCGGACTCAATTCAAGAGGACGTTGAGCAACCCTCTGAGCCTGTTTCTGAGCCTACGATTACTGCTGAAGAAACCGTCGCCTTGACGCCAGAAACCATTGCAGAAGAGCCAACGCCTGCTGTTCTATCAGACCAAGCTGACGTTCTAGAGGACTCGGCAGCCCCCGCTTCTCAACCCCTAGAGACTCAGATAGACAAAGCCACAACCGAACCTGAACCCCCAGTTACCCAAAATGTTCCTTTGTGGGCACAAGCCGAAGCCGAAGAACGAGCCGCCCGCTTAGAGCGGCTGCGAGCCACTGCGATTGCGGAAGAGCCTGACGTTACTGCAAGCCCTCAAACTAATGCCGCCCTAGTCGAGGAATCGGATTCTGGGATTCCGCTCACCCTGGATGAAGGCTTCTTGTGGTCAACCGAAGTCCTTTCCGCGATGGGACGCCGCGCTCAAGATATTACCCTCGAAGAAATCACGTGGTTAAAGCGACTGCGCCAGGGGTTGGATAAGACCCGACGCAGTTTGGTAAATCAGCTCAAGGCGATCGTGGGTCAAGGTCCGCTCAACGAAGATGCGGTTCTAGAAATTGAATCGCTACTGCTACAAGCCGATGCCGGTGTCGAAGCTACGGATAGAGTGATTCAGGCCTTGCAGAGCCGGTTACGAGAGGAAACCCTGCCACCAGAGCAAGCGCTCGCATACCTCAAACAAATCCTACGCGAGTTGCTCGACCGTCCCCTGCAAGGATCGCACAGCGTCTTCTTTGCACCCGAAAAAGACACACTTAACATTTGGCTAATGACAGGCGTAAACGGGGCAGGCAAAACGACCACGATCGGCAAACTCGCTCATATCGCTCAGAAATCGGGCTACCTCTGCCTGATTGCTGCTGCCGACACGTTTCGTGCAGCGGCGGTTGAGCAAGTCAAGGTTTGGGGACAGCGCAGTAATGTTGAGGTCATTGCCAATCCCGGACAAAATACCGATCCCGCCGCCGTTGTGTTTGATGGCATTGCAGCGGCTCAATCTCGTGGGACAGAACTGTTGCTGATCGATACGGCAGGACGCCTGCAAAATAAGAAAAACCTGATGGACGAATTGAATAAAATTCGTCGGATTATTGATAAAAAGGCAACCAACGCTAAGGTAGAATCTCTGCTCGTACTGGATGCGACGCTGGGACAGAATGGATTGCAGCAGGCAAAAGTGTTTGCAGAAGCGGCACAGCTTAGTGGCGTCGTGCTGACCAAGCTAGACGGCACAGCAAAAGGTGGAATTGCCTTAGCGGTGGTCGAGCAACTGGGTCTGCCGATTCGCTTTATCGGTGCAGGCGAAGGCATCGAAGATTTGAGACCCTTTTCGAGCTATGAATTTGTGGAAGCTTTGATTAGTGGTTAAACCCTATCCACCGACATGTGCTTTTTGTGAAGTTGGGGCACTCTGTAACGATTAATGTGCTCAAAATTGTTTGGAGCCCGTAGAATATGCCGAGACTATCTCAGCGAATGGGATGAGGCTTTCCTAAAAGAGAGTGTTCTATCCTGCTTGAGTCATGTTCGGCTATCGGTCTTAATTGCTAAGGTCACGATCGCTCGCGGTCTGCATCGTCCTTCCTTGGAAGGATACGAACTACATTGACTTCTTCTGTTGCTGTCCGCTAGTAATAAAACCGCACCTCTACTGTTCGTACCATTAATGTTCGTACAACCCGATTTGCAACTCTTCCGCTAAGATTGATGGCTACAACGGATCTTGCTCCTAACTCAAAGGAAACAATTTTCTAGCCCATTTCGCTGTACTGTGTTCTCTAACTTCACCGGATCGAATGACTGCTGTGCCTCTTCCTAGACAGCCCTCTCAACCGCCCGATCGTAACGACGGATCAGGCTCATCGGACGTGACCCCCGTGTTTGCGCTCAAAGAACTGGTGTCTCGCCTCAATCGAGAGCAGCATAAGATCCAAGATCTGCTGAGTTCTCTAGGATTTGCCCTGCGGAGCTTTAGCAACCTTAATCAGTTTTTAGAACTAATTCCTTTAATGGCGAGCCGGGTTACGGATGCTGATGGCGGCGCGCTGATTTTGTTCCGCCCTAATGGACAAGTTAAGCTAGAGCGCTTGCACTGTCAGGACACGCACTGGGGGCAAGAAGTCCGCAAAGCGCTAGAGGCGGCAACTCGGCAGATGACGGCTTCCTTGAGCGGGCTGCCCCCAGGAGAAGCCTTGGCGCGATCGTCGCAGGTAGTGACGATGCTCGACACTCAGGTGGCACGTCAGCTAGGTTCTGGAATTCAGATTTTTGGCACTGGAATTTTGATTAAAAACAGTGAGCGGGGCCGCCTGTATGTGTTTAGCCGAGACGAGGACTATGAGTGGACAGAAACCCGGCAGAAATTGGTGCGCTTAATTGCTGACCAAACCGCCGTCGCGATCGAGAACGATGAGCTGACGGTTGAACTGCGGAAAAAAGAACGCCTCGATCGCGAGTTAGAGATCGGCGCAGATATTCAGTTACGCTTATTGCCTCGTCAATGCCCAACCATTCAAGGCGTTGAACTCGCTGCCTTGTGTAAGACGGCCAATCGCGTCGGCGGCGACTATTACGACTTTATTCCTGCCGACTATGGGCAGGTACGCACGGGGAGCGACAACTCGACCGGGCGCTGGAGCGTTACGATTGGCGATGTGATGGGCAAGGGCGTTCCCGCCGGACTGATCATGACCATGACTCGTGGAATGCTGCGAGCAGAGGTCCTTAATGGGCACTCTCCAGCCCGCATCTTGCAGCATCTCAACCAAGTCATGTATGCCGATCTGGAAAACTCAAATCGGTTTGTGACCCTGTTCTATTCTGAGTACAATCCCCAAACGCGCATTCTGTCCTATAGCAATGCGGCTCACAACCCACCGCTATTGTGGCAAGCATCAACGGATACGATTAAGCGATTAGATACACTGGGAATGTTAATTGGACTAGATGCCGAAACTCAGTATCAGGATGCAACGGTGCAGCTTAACTCTGGCGATACGATTATTTATTACACCGATGGCTTTACAGATGCGGCAAATCCGTATGGTCAGCGGTTTGATGAAGAGAATTTAATGAGTGCGTTTCGGTGGGCGTGTTGTCACTATAACGATCCTCAGTTGATCTTGAAGCATCTGTTCGATCGCGTTCAGCAATTCATTGGCGCTGGCAGTACGCATTCGGATGACATGACGTTGGTGGTGATGCGGGTTCAGCCGTCCTGAGGTTTAGCAGGACTTATAATCCGGTACATCTGTCAGGCTTCAATGAACAACTTTTTCACGATGAAATCTAAGATTTCATCGTGAAAAAGTTGTTCTCTCGGTATTAGTTACGAACTTGCACAGGCATCACTAAGTATGTCATCTTCAACGCACCAATGGGCGATAGCACGGCAGGGCTAGTCGGTGTGTTTAATTGAATCTGCACATCGGCTGTACTAATTGCCTTTAAGCCATCCATCAAATACTTAACATTGAAGGCGATGTCCATCCCGTCACCTGTGATTTGAGCAGGCATCGATTCACGACCGCTACCAACATCTTGAGCATCAACGGCTAACGTCATCTGCTGAGTTGCACCATCTAACGTCATTTTGACAATATTGTTCTTCTGGTCTGCCAGCACCGAGATTCGCTCTAACGCACTGAGAAACAACCGCCGATCCAGACTCACCTGATGAGCAAACTGACGGGGAACAAGTTGGCGATAGTTGGGATACTGACCTTCGAGCAAGCGACTGGTAATCCGTTGATCTGTCCACTCAAACACGACTTGTCCTTGATCAAACTGGACATCCACCGAATTACTACCCTGGCGATCGAGCATCTTTATCAGTTCCTGTAGAGCTTTCGCTGGAACCGTTACATCCAAGCTGCTCTCATTTCTGGCACTCTGCTCATCACCCTGATCTAGGGTATGAACGACAGCAAGACGATGACCATCGGTTGCCGCAAACTCTAACCCATCGGACTGAACGCTGACGTGTACTCCCGTGAGTACCTGCTTGGTTTCATCCGCAGACGCTGCAAACAGAGAGCCACGTAAACCATCAATTAGGGCTTCAGCCGAGAGCTGAGTCTTTTCGCCGTCCTCGATCGTTGGCAGTTCTGGAAATTCTTCTGCACCCATACCCCGTACTTGATATTGACCGGAAGCACAGGTCAAATTGGTCAAATAGTTATCGTTTGAGCCATTGTCTGAACTGTTGTCTAAGGTGATGTTGCCCTCTGGCAAGCGAGACACAATATCACTCAGCAGCTTTGCCGGAAGCGTCAGTGTGCCGCCTTCCTCCACTTGAGCTGGGAAGCTTGTTTGAATGCCAAGGCTCAAATCAAAAGCGCTGAGCTTAATTTGTTGGGTTTCCTCATCGGCATTGAGGAGAACATTCGCTAAGACAGGATGAGTGGGACGAGATGAAACCGCACGACCGACCAGCGATAAATGAGCATTGAGATGATTTTGAGCGCAAACCAGTTTCATGGCGGTGATAGGAATGAAAGACAGTTGTTGAGAAGGCTGTGGAAAACTAATTCAGATTAAAGTAAGCGCTAGATAAGCAGTTAAAGAAGAATTTAAAACTATATGTAGCGTTGAGGAATCTTGTTTGAGCATAGTAGCACTCCTTCAGCGATCGTTTCACAGATCTTTAAGGAAGTTTTGGGGGTCGAAGGACAAGGAATGCGATCGCACGGTCTGTGGAAACTGTGGAAAACTTCTAGAGTTCTTGTAGAGAAAGAGCTTTATTCCCCGTTAAGCTGTGGAAAACGTATGGAAAGGCTCAATTAATATCTCCCGTAGTTTTCAGTTTCTACTGAAACAATCGAGTTTTCGACAGGTTTCCCACAAAGTTTTCCACAAAAACTTGTAGGTTTTCCACAGATCTGCGGTTGGTCGCTAAATCATATAGATAAATTTGATATTTATTGTGGAATGCAATAAATTTAGTTAAACACTGCAGTGTTTAACTGCTATTGGTTCAAATGGTGGAAGAACTTGCGTCGGTTGTGTTCTAGACCTGGGGAAAGGTAGCTAAACCGACAGCCCAAACTCGAATCGATTGATGAATAGTCCAATGACCACGTCATGCAGCCACTCGGACT
>NZ_JCACCM010000124.1:0-18279 GCF_059501405.1 Myxacorys sp. | reverse complement strand
GAGCGAGAATAACTATATGTCTTCTAGATTAAGCTATTGCCGATTAAGTCTAATCTAAACAAGAAGGCGTCCACCTTTCCAAGCTGGAAAGGTGGACTTTGCTGTTGTTGGCAAGACCTTGGGGCGAGTATTTGAAAAATTATGGTTGAATCGCTTGACCTTCCAGTGAGCTGGAGGATTCATCATAGGACTATCAACCTTAGAACTATCTACGCAATGAATTGAGGTTAAGTAATGTCGATTACCAAAGCCATTCAAGCGATCGATGAACGTGCGATCGTCGATGCCGATCCGAAAACAAAATTAGTCAAGGTCAAAACTCCAACGTCTGAAGCGGCGATCAAAGCAGCGGTCACAGATGCAGGTTACACAGTCACAGGTTACACAGCCGCTTAATGTCTCACGATTCCTTTATTCTTCATTTCGTGACTTATGGAAACTCACAACTTAAAGCTGAGGGGCATGAGTTGTGCCTCGTGTGCTAGAAGCGTAGAAGATGCAATTCGTTCAGTTCCAGGGGTTCAGGACTGCAACGTTAATTTTGGGGCAGAGCAAGCCATGGTTGAATATGACGCGAAGCGAGTCAGCTTAGCGCAAATTCAGACTGCGATCGCCGATGCGGGTTACTCGTCTACTTCGCTCCAAGATCAGGAATTTATAACGGGTGAAGACGATGCTGAGAAAACGCAGCGTTTGCGAGAGTTTCGTCATTTGCGCCGAAAAGTCATTGTTGCTAGTATCATCAGCGTCATTCTCATTTTTGGCTCACTGCCGATGATGACTGGATTGACAGTTTCATTCATTCCAACGTGGCTGCACAATTCCTGGTTTCAATTTGCCTTGTCTACGCCTGTGATCTTTTGGTGTGGTGCAGAGTTTTTCATCAATGCTTGGAAAGCGCTCAAGCGCCACACGGCGACAATGGATACCTTAGTCGCACTAGGAACGGGATCGGCCTATCTCTACTCATTGGTGACGACGATTTTTCCTGGCTTCTTTATTGCTCAAGGATTGTCGCCCGATGCGTATTATGAGGCGGCGAACGTCATTATTACGCTGATTCTACTGGGGCGATTATTTGAGATGCGCGCGCGAGGTCAGACCTCAGAAGCGATTCGCACCCTGATTGGCTTGCAAGCTCGTGACGCGCGAATCGTTCGCGGTGGGCGAGAACTGGAAGTACCAATCCAAGACGTTCAAATCGACGACATTGTGATTGTGCGTCCGGGGGAGAAGATTCCGGTGGATGGCGAGGTGGTGAGTGGAACCTCGACGATCGATGAATCGATGGTGACGGGTGAAAGCGTCCCCACTAAGAAACAACCGGGTGATGAAGTAATCGGGGCAACGATTAATAAAACGGGGAGTTTTCGGTTTCGGGCGACTCGGGTGGGCAAAGATACCGTCCTGGCTCAGATCGTGAAGCTCGTGCAGCAAGCTCAAGGATCGAAAGCTCCGATTCAGCGATTAGCCGACCAAGTTACAGGCTGGTTTGTGCCGATCGTCATTGCGATCGCAATCCTAACGTTTATCATTTGGTTCAACACAACAGGCAATGTGACGTTGGCGATTATCACAACGGTTGGGGTGCTGATCATCGCTTGTCCTTGTGCATTGGGATTGGCAACGCCAACTTCTGTCATGGTTGGAACGGGCAAAGGAGCCGAGAACGGCATTCTGATCAAGGGAGCCGAGAGCTTGGAGTTGGCGCATCAGATCGGAACGATCGTATTAGACAAAACCGGAACTCTCACCGCTGGACAGCCAACGGTGACCGACTTCATCACGACGGTTGGCTCAGCCCATGAACTCCAGTTACTAAAACTAGCGGCGTCGGTTGAGCGCAATTCGGAGCATCCGTTAGCCGAAGCGGTGGTGCGCTATGCCCAAACTCAGGGTGTGAGTTTAGAGGACGTGCAGGACTTTGAAGCGGTTGCAGGCAGCGGAGTTCAAGGCAGGGTTGCTGATCATCTGATCCAGATTGGAACGCAACGCTGGCTACAGGAATTGAACATTGATAGCCGACCGATGCAAGCCGAAAAAGATCGATTGGAATCGGTCGGTAAAACGGTAATTTTGATTGCGATCGCAGGCAAGCTTCAGGGACTGATGGGCATTTCAGATGCACTGAAGCCCTCCTCTGTGGGAGCGGTACGATCGCTGCAACGAATGGGGCTTGAGGTGATCATGCTCACGGGAGACAACCAACAGACCGCAAATTCGATTGCAAAAGAAGTTGGAATTCAAACGGTGATTGCCGAAGTCCGGCCGGATCAAAAAGCAGCCGTGATCCAATCTATTCAAAGCGGCAGTGACAATCGTTCTAAGTCGAACGGTCGGCGGCATTCTAAAACAAGGATTGTGGCAATGGTGGGAGATGGCATTAACGACGCTCCGGCCTTGGCTCAAGCGGATGTGGGCATTGCGATCGGCACGGGAACCGATGTTGCGATCGCAGCGAGTGATATTACGTTGATTTCGGGCGATTTGCAAAGCATTGTCACCGCGATTCAACTCAGTCGCGCCACCATTCGCAATATTCGTCAAAATCTTTTCTTTGCCTTCATTTACAACACATTAGGCATTCCCATTGCGGCAGGAATTCTGTTTCCAATCTTTGGTTGGTTGCTGAGTCCGATCATTGCGGGCGGTGCAATGGCATTCAGTTCGGTGTCTGTTTTGACGAACGCGTTGCGGTTACGCAATTTCAAACCTAAAGCGATCGCATCATAGTTTATTACGTTGATGATCATGTTGAACAAAGTATTGGGACATCTTGCAGGAATAGGTTTACTCTTGAGTACAACCTCTGCGACTGCTCAGATGCCAATGGAGCATTCGCAGCCAGCTCCACCGTTCCGTCGCATTGACCAGCCGATCGCTCTAAAGCTCGGTGTTACAGCGGGCGGGTTGGCGCTGATGGGGTTAGAGCTTTGGTGGTTTCTGTATAGCAAACAGAAATCTCAGAAGGCAGACTCCACTGGTCAGGGCATTCAGGAAGTAACGATCACGGTTGATGGGGGTTATGAACCGAGCCAAATTGTTGTCAATGCAGGTCAACCTGTGCGGCTAAATTTCTTTCGCCGTGATCCGAGCAATTGCCTTGAACAAGTCCGCTTTCCAGATTTTGGCATTGCCCAAGATCTGAAGTTAAATCAGACGACTCCGATTGAGTTTACGCCATCTGCACCAGGGAAGTATTCGTTTGCGTGTGGGATGAATATGTTTCATGGTGTGGTTGAAGCGATTAGCGCAGAGCGCAACTCCAGAGGAACCGCAACATCTGATGCAGCGAGAATTGCCCTCACCCCCAACCCCTCTCCCGCAAGCGAGGGGAGCTAGAGCCTTTTGGAACCGGGGCCGATCAATGCCCATTCTTCATCGCTTACATCGTTCAGATAAGGCTTTCTACTCATGCCCCCACCTCTAACAAAAGCCATACTCTAGGGGGTTGCTTGGGGGCAACCCCCTAGAGATCGAAATGATTTGACATCTCATTTCGATCTCTACATGCCGTATTGAACGGAAATCTACCAACATGCGGGTCAGCAGTCAGACAAGAACTAAACTGATTCAGCTTGCTGGTCATGACGTTGCTTTAGCAGATAGGCTGGTCAAGAAAGTCTACACGGATCATCCTGATCGTTCTGCCCAGTGGTGCTGGGAAAAAGCAATCTGCAATTTGGAACGCGATCGCAGAATTTAGTACGCATGGCTCATAAGCTCAAGGTTGCAAGTTCAAAAAAAGTCTTTCGTTACCAAGCTAGCGACATTGCTTGGAGTTGCTGTATTCTGGTAACCGCGATCGTGTCTTCAACGGTGTAAATGGAGTATCGATCAAAGATTATTGTGTTCAACAAGTTGTTGATCGCTCAGTATTTTCTAGTGTATTCTCACTATTTCGCTCCGTTCTCTGATACTCGAAATCTCTGCATGGGCGAACAACTGCTCCCATAGGTAACAGAATTATTTCTCTAGTTAGGTTGGCGTAAATTAAGCAAAGGAGCCGCGATCGAATGGAATGTCCATTTCAAGCGGCGCAATTGCGGCTTTAACAATATCATAAGCATTGCTGAAATAATGTTTTTAACCATTACTGGAATGACAGAGTTTTGCTTGAATTTCTATTAATACGTACAGCCTGTTCTTATGCATTGATATCAACATTAAAATGATCTGAGTGATATTAAAACCAATTAATAATCAATTGCTCTTGGTGCTAATTAAAATGCAATTAACTACCTTGTGAAGTGCTAGCGCAACAGATATAGCAGACAATGAAATCGTGAGCTACAGCGAGTACTTCAGCTACTTAATTAAATGCTTTAAGTTTGAGCTTCACGCTTTGGATAGACGTAATTGGAGAAGCAAAATCATTACGTTGCTATTGATATCTTTAATTATGCTCTCCCTAGGAAGAAATATATGATGGCAAAAACCACTCCAGCGACAGTCAGTGAAATCGCTTCACGCTTCATGCGCACGCTGCAAAACATCGAAGCGACTGGTGATGTCAATCCCCTCGTTGCTTTATTCTCCGAAGACGCAGAACTGATGAACTTGGCAATGCAAGAACCTCTGACTGGAAAGGATGGCGCACATCGGTTTTGGGAGAAGTATTTATCGGTGTTTGAGCAGATTCATTCTGAGTTCAATCATGTCGTTGAGAGCAATGGCACGATCGTGTTGGAGTGGATTTCAAAGGGCACGTTATCTACATCCGAAGAAATCATTTATCGAGGAGTGAGTGTGCTGGAGCTGAACCACGAACAGGTACATCGCTTTCGCACTTACTATGATTCAGCGGCCTTTCTACCGAACGGTGCCAAGCAAGGATAGAAGCTATTTTCAATTCATTGGTCAATATAAATATAAGTTGAGGGTGTCATGAATTATCTTGTTGCCGTTTTACCTGATCGAATTCAAGCGGAAGCAGCCTACACTGCTTTAGAAAAAGAAGGGTTACCAAAAACTCAAGTTAATATTCTGGGCAGGGGCTATCAGAGCGCCGATGAATATGGGTTAATTGATCCTAATCAGCAAGCTCGCAAAGGTGCAAAACGCCTGGTGTACGGGTTGGTGCCGTTTGGATTCGTGGCGGGTTATGCGTTCAATTTTCTGACGGGCATTGAGATTCTTCCCGCGATCGCGCCCGTCGGAAATCACATCATTGGTGGACTGTTAGGAGCCGCTTCCGGCGCGTTAGGGGCTTACTTTGTTGGCGGTGGTGTGGGTTTAACCGTTGGGAGTGGAGATGCGCTGCCGTACCGCAATCGTCTGAATGCAGGTAAGTACTTAATTGTAGTGAAAGGAACTGAAGAGTTAACTCGTCAGGCCACTCGTGTATTGCGCCAGTTTGAGCCTGAAGACCTTCAAGGATATGCCGAACTAACCTCTGCCTAAATTGGGTTGACCAATGCTGTCCTTCGGTTGCAGTTCCTTCCATCCGCGATGCACTCATAGTGGACGGAAGGTCTGATTGGGCGGTTCTATCGGAATGGTACTCCTCAATGCATCCGCAAGTCTTGCATGACCCGTTTGTTAAGCCTGCGATCGCGCCACTCGTAAACAGCAAGATCAAAGCAAGATCAACATGTCAGTTAAGCGCCCAATTTTTACTACTTCTCAAGCAACGGTAGAAATTGACGAATTAACCCGATCATAACCGCAGGTAGTTCCAACTGAGGCGTCAATCCGACTTCATCAAGTTGATAGAAGATGGGAATAGCTTGCGGATTTAATGCTGCAAGACGGCGACCGATTTCTGGAGTAGCAAATTCAGCGCCCTTTCCCCAAATCATAGCCGTGGGAACCGTCAGGCTGGGCAGGTACTGAGACAAATCAAAACACAAATCTCCCCGGACAAAGGAGAGCGCAGCATACTCCGCGTTGTTCTGTTGTGCAGACTGGAGATAAGCTTCGACAATTTCAGGATAAACTCGTTCTGGATGAGCAAACTGGCGCTGCTCCAAGAAGCTGCGAATGCCAAAACTGTTTGCAACTCCTGCACTATAAAGCAGTTGGCTGATCACCGGAAGATTGACGGACTTGGCAAATTGAGCGGCAGCACTGCGACGATAGTCTTGCCCAAATTCGGCTAGACCGGCGGCGGTGGTAACAATCAGAGATTTAAACAAATCAGGACGATCGGCGGCAGCTCGGATCGTAAAGGCTCCCGTCAAGGCCGAGGCGATCACGGTCACTGGAACCGTGCAGGTCTGCTCTAAAAATTCTGTAATGATCGCGATGTAATCCTCAACCTGATAGGTACGGGCAGGATGGTCAGACCGTCCCCAGCCGATCAAATCGGGGGCCAACACGCGATACTCCGCCGCAAAAGCAGGGTAGACTTTTGACCACTCGTAAGCAGAGGAGCCACCGCCAAAACCGTGTAGAAAAACCAGCGTTTCCTTGAGGCCCACACTGTTGTCCCACGGTTCTCCTTGCGCGGTGTAGTAGACCATCCTGCCAAACTGAGTCATGATCGAGCGCCTACCAAAGCCAGGAGGTACGAACATCAGTTAACCTCATCTACGCTGCAAGAGTTGGTGTCTCGATCGTGCAGACAGAATGAAAAGAATGCCTCATTCTAGAGTTGCATCGCAGCAAATTCTAGAGCGATTTAGTACAGCGCACATTCTAGTTCATGCGACTGGAGGTACCGGAGCGACAACTTCTTGGAAATAAGGCGCTAATGGCACTCAATAACTTATCTGGATCGACGGGTTTTGGAATGTGTTGCTGGAATCCAGCGGCGATCGCTTGCTGCCGATCAAATTCGCCCGCGTAGGCAGTCAGAGCAATTGCCGGAACTTGTCTCGCTGGCTCTAGCGAGTCTAAAGAGCGCACTTGCTGCATCAGCATATAGCCATCCATATCTGGCATTCCAATATCACTCACCACCAAATCGGGAATAGCTTGCTCGATGAATTGCAGCGCTTCGATGCCCGATGAAACGCTGGTCACGATCGCGTTCGCTTGCTCTAGCACAAAGACAACAAACTCCCGTGAGTCTGCCTCATCATCCACGACTAAAACGTGGATATTGCTCAAATCATTCGTTAAATCGAAGGATGGTTCTGGAGCTGGCAGTTCGTGCGATCGCGCCGCAAGTGGAATTTGAACTGTAAATGTTGCACCTAGTCCTTCGCCAGGGCTATCGACCGTAACCGTCCCTCCGTGCAGTTCGACAATTTGTTGCACGATCGCCAGTCCTAATCCCAAACCGCCAAACTTGCGCGTGGTCGCTCCATCTTCTTGCCGAAAATAGTCAAACACATGCGGCAGAAAGTCAGGCTGGATACCCTTTCCAGTATCTGTCACTTGAAGTTGGGCATGAGTCTTAGTTTGAGTTAACGTAACGGTGATTTGCCCGCCTTGAGGAGTAAATTTCACAGCGTTGGATAAAAGATTCCAGACCACTTGCTGCAATCGCCCAGCATCACCCATCACCATTCCAACATGGGGTGAAAGGGTTGTTTGAATGTGCAGCAATTTAGCGTCGGCAGCTAAACGAACGGTTTCCAAAGCGGCTGAGATCACCACGCTCAGATCAATCGGCATCACATTCAAGCTCAATTTACCGCGTAGAATGCGGGAGATGTCGAGCAGGTCTTCAATGAGTTGGGATTGTAACTGGGCATTGCGTTCGATCGTCGCAAGGGCATTTTTCGTTCTTGCCTCGTCTAGTTTTCCTTGTTGCAGCAGTTTCGACCAACCCAGAATGGGATTGAGCGGCGATCGCAGTTCATGGGATAGCACCGCTAAAAATTCATCTTTAATCTGGTTGGCTTGTTGTAATTGCTCTGCCTGTTGCTGAATTGACTGCATTAAGTTCGCCCGCTCGATCGCGATCGCGATCTGGTCACAGGTGGACTGCAAAAGGTCAGTTTCTTCGGGAGTAAAGTCAGTGCGAGTGCGACTAGCAAATGAAAGGGTCCCCAGTAATCGTCCCCGAACAATCAACGGTTGCCCCACATAGGCGGTAACGCCAATCGAGCAGATCAATTGTGCGTTGGGATAGGTCAGGAGCCGCGCTTGGTCGAGGACGAGTTGCTGCCGCGCTTGTGCCACCTGTCCGCAGAGATGTTGACCGAACTCAATCCACTCGATCGCTTGGGCCGCTTCATCGGAGATCCCTTCATAGTCCATCAGATGCAGCATTAGCTGATTGTCTTTTTCCTCAACCATGTAGTTGTAGTAGTAATGTAACTCTAGCTGGGCTGAGAGTTTGCTGAACAAGTTGTGCACTAGCGTCATCGGTTGCTCTGTAGCGAGTAAATCACTCGTGGTGTCATAGAGCAATCGGAATCGTTCATCAGCTTGCCGCTGCGCAGTTTTGTCTTGCATAATTTTGATAAATCCTTGCGGGCTACCTGTTTCAGCCTGCAATGGCATCATCAAACCACTGCCCCAATAGCGGCTGCCATCTTTCCGCACATGCCAGCGTTCATTTACTGCCCGTCCTTGCGTTAGAGCGATTTGTAGCTCCTGCTCAGGTTTTCCCCGTTCGATGTCTTCCGGCGTGAAAATAATGCGACCGCTACAACCAACAATTTCTGCTTCCTGATAGCCTAACAATCGTTCGGCACCAGCATTCCAACTCGTAATAATGTTATTGAGATCGAGGCTAAAAATAGCGTATTCTTTCGCACTTTCCATCATTAATCGAAGGCGAGCTTCGCTCTGGCGCAGGGCTACTTCGGTAGCTTTGCGATCTTCGATGTCAATACAGGAACCGATGTAGCCTAGAAAGTCACCGTCTGGTGTAAACCGGGGAACGGCAGCATCGACAAGCCAACGGTACGCCCCATCAAAGCGGCGCAAACGATATTCCATCTGGAACGGTTGCCGAGCATCAAAGGCAGTGACATAAGTGTCTAGACAACGCTCGACATCATCAGGATGAACGCCCTCTGCCCAACCATTGCCTATTTCTTGCTCCATTGTCCGCCCAGTAAAGTCTAGCCACGGCTGATTGAAGTAATGACAGCATTTGTCAGTTCCAGACATCCAGATCAGAACAGGAGCGGTATCTGCCATCTGCCGAAAGCGGGCTTCACTCTCGCGCAGTTCAGCTCCGGCCTGTTTGCGATCGTTTTCAAGGCGCTTTGCCTCGGTAATGTCAATGATAAATTTCACGCCTTCTATGTCATTCAGACGCTGCGCGGCGAACAGCCCCCACCAGCGGGAGCCGTCCTTGCGGACATATTCCTTCTCGTAAGGAGTGATGCGTCCGGTTGCAACAAATTCGTTCATTGCTTCGAGCGATGCTGCCCTAAACTCCGGTGGCGTTTGGCTGTCCAAGCGCACCCGTCCTTGCTGCACATCTTCCCGGCTGTAGCCACTCATGCGTAAGAATGCATCGTTGGCATCGGTGATCTGTCCGTCGGTTCTAAAGAAAACCACGCCGACTGTTTCAATCGCGATCGCCCGTTGCAACCGTGCTTCCGAGTCGTGCAGCGCTGCTTCGGCACGGGTGCGTTCAAGTCGATTCCAGATCCGGGCCGAAAGCTCGCGCATCAAGTCGATTTCGTCAGTGCGCCAGTTATAAGGCTCTTGATGATAAACACCGAGTGTAAACTTCCATTCGCCGTCCCTGATTAGAGGAACGTTAATGAACGAACCAATTTTTAGTGGAGCCAATCGCTGTTGACCAACAATGCGCCAGTCCGTAGTGATGTCACGAATCACGATCGGTTGTCCGGCTTTAGCGACTTGCAGAAATTCGTCTGTCGCAAACTCTGGCAGAGGATAAACACCCACCAAGCTCGGTACATCGTCTTGGTGCCAATTGTGATTGATCACCGCTTCGTCTTTCGCCTCGTTGATTTCGACAAAAGCACAGCTCGAAGTATTGAGATAACGGTTCAGTTGTTCACCAACCGTTTGCACTATCTCTTCCACACAGGTCGCCTCCATCAAGGTCTGGCTGACGGTGGCGAGAAATTCGGCGTTTAGTTCTACCCGTTTGCGATCGGTGATGTCATAGGACACTGCCAGCACGGCGTCAACTTCGCCCTGATCGTTGCGTAGAGGTGTGCCATGAGAGACGTAGTACCGATCGTGACAGTGATGCTCCAAGCTGTATGGTTCACCACTGAGAGCTTGTCGGTAGTAGGGTTCGTAGTGGGTTGCCAAGGCGGGGTCGAAAGCTTCCCAGAGCGTCTTGCCCACCAGCAAGTCTCCAGGGGCCATTCCTGCACTCTGGAGCGCTTCACCCTCTGCCAACAGAAAGCGCAAATCGTGATTCACAATGAAAACAGCCGCATTTGGCAAGTTAGCAGCAACGGCACGGAGGTGGGCTTCGTTCTGCCGCAGGGCTGCTTCTGAACGCTTGCGAACGATTTCGGCGCGCTTCGCTTCGGTAATATCGATCGCCGTCCCGTACAGCACTTGTTCTTCTGGGTATGGCTGCACCCTCCAGAGAAACCAGCGGTAGGAGCCGTCTTTGTGCCGATAACGGTTTTCAAACTCAAGGGTTTGGTTGCCGGAAAAAAGACGGTCGGCTTCTGAGACGGATTCGCCAATATCATCCGGGTGGACAAAATCAGTCCAGGGACGGGAGGTCATTTCGTCCGCTGTCCAGCCCAGCACTCGCTCAAAAGTTGGGCTGACCCATTGAAAATACCCGTCTATGCTCGTGATCACCTGCAAATCTGAACCGATGGCGAGAAAGCGATCGCGCTCCTGTTCAGCTTTTTTGCGGTCAGTAATGTCGGTAAACAGAATAGCGAACTGGTTGCTTTGCGGCTCACCGATGCGAAAAACGTTGACATTGAACCAACGGTTCATCGGAACGGACTGCTGCTCAAACCGGAGGGGTTTGCCCGTCAGCACGACGCTACCATACGTCTCAAACCAATAGGCTTCAAGAGTGGGAACCAGTTCCCGTGCTGTTTTGCCCGTTGCTCGTTCTAGCCCTGTCATGGCTTCAAACAAGGGATTGACTTCGAGGAACCGATAGTCATACGGTTCAGCGTTCTCGTCAAACAGCATTTCGCAGATGCAAAAGCCTTCATCAATCGACTCGAACAACATGCGGTTTTTTGCTTCCGCTCGGCGTAACGCAGCTTCTGATCGTTTGCGCCCTTGGACTTCCCGCAAGGCGCGTTGCACACAAGGGATTAGTCGTTCTAACCGTTGCTTGAGCACAAAGTCTGTGGCTCCTCGTTTGAGCGCGTCGATCGCGAGTTCCTCGCCCAAACTGGCAGAAACAAAAATAAAGGGCACGTCAGGACAGAGAGTGCAGGCAATGTCTAGGGCAGCGATGCCATCCAAACCAGGCATCGCATAAGCTGCCAAAATTAGGTCAAACGCCTGGGTTTCGAGTGCTGTCACAAAGTCAGCGCGAGTGTCTATCCTCAGCAGGTCATAGTCAATCCCGCCATCCGTTAGTTTGGCTTCGATTGCCTCTGTATCCCGTGGCTTATCTTCAAGCAAGAGAAACCGGAGTGTTGACATTAGTGCGCCTTCTGCTGAAATTTAGTCTCATAAACTATGCTACGTTTTCCTTGGTCATTTGTTCAGTTATGCCTGCTTCTTGCGATGAGATCTGTGATCGCGTTGACTAACTCGTTAGGTTCGATTGGTTTAGCGAGATGGTGTTGAAATCCGGCTTCGAGCGCCTGCTGCTGATTGAAGTCCCCCGCGTAGGCCGTCACCGCGATCGCTGGAATTTGCCCGCCCTGCTCTGGTGGCAAAGTTCTCAGTTGCCGCATCAGCATGTACCCATCCATGTCTGGCATGCCAATATCGCTCACCAACACATCTGCCCGGTACTGGGCTAAAGCAGCCAAGGCTTCAACGGCGGAAGCGACGGCGGTTACATTCGCTCCATGCATCTCTAGCAGGAAAGTAATAAACTCTCGCGTATCAGCTGTATCATCAACCACCAGAACTAAAACGCCCTCTAAATTGATCGATGGCTCAGACAATCGACTGTCCGTATTCGTTTGGTGTGACTTCGGCATCAGCGGCAGTTTCACCTTAAAGGTTGCCCCCTGCCCTTCGCCTAAACTCTCTGCCTGGACAGTGCCGCCATGCAGTTCGACCAAGTGACGAACGATCGCCAGCCCCAATCCGAGTCCCCCAAACTTGCGCGTGGTCGCTCCATCCTCTTGCCGAAAATAGTCAAACACATTGCAAAGGAAGTCGGGATGGATGCCCTTACCCGTATCGCTAACGCTAATCTGAGCATAGGAGCCAGAACGCTCCAGTTGAATGTCTACTCGTCCTCCTTCTGGCGTGAACTTGACGGCATTCGAGAGGAGATTCCAGATCACTTGCTGCAATCGGTTTGGATCACCTGAAACTTGCCCAATATTGGGGTCAAGCCTTGCCTGTATCTGAATCGATCTGGCTTCTGCCGCCAGTCGAACCGTTTCCATTGCCGCTTGAATCGTCGGCACGAGTGAGACTGGGCAAACATTTAGGCTAAGTTTGCCTTGCAGGATTCGGGAGACATCGAGCAAATCTTCAATGAGTTCAGCCTGTAACTTGGCATTGCGCTCGATCACGCTCAGGGCCTGAGCGGTCTTTACACTGTCTAACTTGCCGTTTTGAAGTATCCTTGACCAACCCAAAATTGGATTAAGCGGTGATCGCAACTCATGCGAAAGCACGGCCAAAAACTCATCTTTGATCCGGTTGGCGGTTTCAGCCTGCTCGCGGGCAGCTTGTTCCCGCTGGAGCAGTTGGTCGCGTTCTTCAGCCATGCGCGATCGCACCGCTTCGGCGCGTTTACGATCGTTGATATCCCGAAAGAAAAGAGACAGTCCCGTTGGTGACGGATAAACGTGAACCTCAACCCACACATCAAAGGGGGCATAATATTCCTCAAACTCCACCGCGACCTGCTCACTCAGCGATCGCCGATACTGAAATTCAAATTGAGCGCCAACCGTGGCTGGAAATGCTTCCCACATCGTTTTGCCGAGCATTGCTTCTAAAGAAGTTTGCGACACTCGTTCTGCAGCTTGGTTGGCGTAGGTAATGCGAAAGTCGAGATCCAGTGCCATAAACGCATCAGTCACGCGCTCTAGAAGGGTCCGCTCTCGGTGAGTGGCTTCCTGCCTTAGCTGCGTCAGCTTTAATGTTGCTTCGACTCGTACCAGTAGTTCTCGCGCCGAGAAGGGTTTGATCAAATAATCATCGGCTCCGGCTTCCAGTCCTTCTACCCGCGCCTCTTCGCCTGCACGAGCCGACAAGAGAATGATCGGAATATCTTGGGTGACTGGGTTGGTGCGGAGCGATCGCAGTAGTTCAAACCCATCCATCTCTGGCATCATCACATCGGTTAACACCAAATCGGGTGGATTCGCTTGGATGGCATCCAGCGCAGTCCTACCATTCGTGGCCGTTTCCACCTGAAAGCGCGAACTCAACAACCGCTTCACATAGTCGCGCATGTCGGCATTATCGTCGGCTAAGAGAATTCGTCCTCCGATTTCGCGGGGCAAAGACACCTCAGCCTCTAAATCAAGCACCGTTTCCTGAAGTTGGCTCACTTCGGGGGCATCGGGTAGCCAGCGCAACGCTTCTTTGACAAACGGCGCGGCTCCCAGTGCAGTTGATTCTAAAGTGTGCGCCGCTTGAATGCGGTCTTGCGGTAAATGAGCCGACCCAAGGGGAATCGCGATCGTAAAGGTCGTCCCCCAATTCAGTTGACTTGTGACGTGAATCGTTCCACCGTGCAGCTTGACCAATTCTTGCACTAGAGCCAAGCCAATTCCTGAACCTTCATACGTGCGCGATCGCGTTCCACTAACTCGATGAAATCGCTCAAACAATCGAGGTAACTCAGCTTTAGCAATGCCAACGCCCGTATCTTCAACACTCAATTCAACAGAATGACCAACAGGTTTTAATCGAACGGTGATACTTCCAATAAACGTAAACTTGAACGCATTAGAGATGAGATTAAGAACAATCTTTTCCCACATTTCGCGATCGACATACACAGGTTCTGGTAGGGCAGGGCAGTCGATCACAAGACGCATTTTAGCCCGCTCAATTAGCGATCGAAATGTGCTGGCAAGTTCTGCGGTATAAGTGGCTAAATCGGTCGGTTCATAAGATGCCTGCACGCGCCCCGCTTCAATTCGGGAAAAATCGAGTAGCGTGTTGACTAGCTTTTGTAATCGCAAGCCGTTGCGCTGCAATAGCTGTAGCTGTTCACGCTCGTCAGGTGTTAATCGTTCCTCTAAGCTGTTTGAAAGTTCTTCAAGCGGACTTAGCATCAACGTTAAGGGTGTGCGAAACTCATGACTGACATTGCTGAAAAACGCCGTTTTAGCGCGATCAAGTTCTGCTAGAGCTTCAGCACGTTTGCGTTCTGCTGCATACATTCGGGCATTGGCGATCGCGGTTGCTACATTGCTGGCAACTAGGTCAAAAAAGCCCCGATACTCATCATTAAACGGGAGCCTGGGGCTAATTCCAAGCACCAGGAGCCCTGATAATTGCTGCTTTTGACCTGCTTGAGCGATCGGCAAGACAATCGCCGATCGCGAGGGTTCATCCCAAGCACCACCGGTTAATGCCCCAAACCGAGGCACTAACTCATCAACAATTTCAGCCTCCCCGGTTCTCCTGACCTGTGTGAGCTTCCAACAATCGCTGGCTTGCGTCAGGTCAACTTGCTCAGGACTGGCGAGTGTCCCAGCGTCTACTCTGACGGTTTCAATCAAACAAGCTTGTGTCCCATCTTGTTCGACCAAATACAGCAACGCAAAGGGAATATCGTAAGGATTGGTGGCAAGGGTGGCGCTGGCGCTCCGACAGGTCTCTTCAACTGACTTGGCTTCCACAATATTTGCTGCGAGTTCCCGTAGCGTACTGAGCCGTCGCTCACCCACCACTCGTCGGGTCGTTTCAGTGACAGCCGTAAATGCCCCTCCGATCGCTCCGGTTTCTAGGAAAATTGGGCTGTAAGAGTAAGTGAAATAGGCTTCCTCGGTGTAGCCGTAGCGATCCACTAGCAGCAGCATATCGTCTGACCAAGTTGCTTGTGCTGTTTCCAGTACGCTATGAAGCTGCACACCAATCACGTCCCAAATTTCTGACCAAACCTCATGTCCGGGTCGCCCTAGTGCCTCAGGGTGTTTAGTGCCCAGAATCGGTTGCCAAGCATCGTTGTAGAGCAATACTAATTTCTTGCTCCACCAGATGACCATCGGAAAGCGGGAGTTTAAGCAGATACTCACAGCCGTTTTTAGGCTTGATGACCAGTCAGACACAGAGCCAAGTGGTGTTTCTGCCCAGTTAATCGATCGCATTAACCTCGCCATTTCACCATTGCCTGCAAAAATCTGTTCAGCTGCTTGATGATCCTGAATCATGCTCTTTTTCCTTCCTTTGGCTCACTCAAGCGAACAACAATTGTCACTATCTCTGCTGGCTCAACTAGCTGAGACAGACGGTGGAAACCTGCTGCGAATCAGACTTGAACCCCTGCTGATCGCGATCGGCAAACGTAATCAGGACAACTAGAGCTTGATAGATCTGGGTTGCCATCTCAGTCAGCTTATCTAGAAAGCCATCCTGCCGAGGGACGGCTAACCGATCGGCAGTGTTCGTGGCGACAAGTAACGGTAGTAGAGTTTCTTCAGGCATTGATGATGAAATGTCGTTCTAAATTAGAGCAGTTCGTAACCGTTCCTTGGCACTGAAGTCTTTTGATAACTTGAACGACGATCATGTAGATGCTCATCGGGTGAAAACGCATGAATTGAACTACGCTGTAGTCCAACAATGGCTCTGCCGCCGAATCGCTAGCTTGAATCCTGTCATTCGCTAACTGAAGACATTCACTAACTGAAGAATTGTTGCAGTCTCTAAGGTTGTGCCCTATAAAATCGTATCGCGATTTTCCTTTAGGGTTGCCGCGACAAATATGTAAATGAAAGAACTGCGGATCTGGATCGTCGATTTCTCGAAGGAATTGAAGACTTTTGCACAATCCTCTGCAAAATGGGGGCGCAATTAATTCTGTCTCTACTGAATCTAAACGCTCGAAAAAAGCTTGACTTTGAAGGAATTTAGTCGTCAAGGGCATAGATGCGATGCCCAATTCGATATTTCGACCTTATTTACCCGACGTTCCGAGCATTAATTCAAAACCTCGACCCTCTGAACTTGAAACATCAAGCTTTTTACTTGAATTTCCATGTTCTGAAGTCGGAACACCAAGCTTTTTACTTGAATTCCCACCTTCTGAACTTGAATTTCCATGTTCTGAAGTCGGAACATTGAGCTTTTTACTCGGAATGTCGCCTTCTGAGGTCGGAACACCAAGCTTTTTACCCCAACCTCCGAGTTCGAAGCTTGAAGCGTCAGCTTGCGATCGCAAGCTGTTCTTGCCCCGCGATATTGTCCTTGTTGAATCACTTGTCGATCTCATCTAACCAATTAGAAGGCAGATTGATCACTGTTTACATAGAAGAATAGAAGAAGCGTTTATAAGGTCTATTGCAATCCGCTCTGTTTATTATTTCTTGACATTGATTCAGGCTGCTTAACCAACTGTAACGATTTCAGCAGGATGCGCTCACCCATCGACCAACACACTACGGTAAGGTGGAGAAAGTGTTTGAAAAGCTTATTTCATCCTGCCGCTATGATGTCTCCAACTGTTTCTAGTCCTGCCCGCACCATTCGAATCGGTTCCCGCAAAAGTCAGTTAGCTCTGGTTCAAACTCACTGGGTTCAGGAACAGTTGCAGAAGGCGTTCCCCGACATCACCTTTGAAGTCCACACGATGAGTACCCAGGGTGACAAAATCTTAGATGTTGCGCTGGCAAAAATTGGTGACAAAGGACTCTTCACCAAAGAGCTAGAAGTCGGAATGCTGAACGGCGATACCGATTTTGCTGTGCATTCGCTGAAAGACTTACCAACCCACTTGCCCGAAGGCTTAATGCTCGGTTGCGTGACTGAGCGCGAGAATCCAGCGGATGCGCTAGCCGTCCACGAGAAGCACAAGGATAAGCAGCTAGATACCCTGCCTGAAGGTGCGGTGATTGGCACATCTTCCTTACGGCGGTTAGCTCAACTGCGCCATCACTACCCACATTTCACCTTCAAAGATGTGCGCGGTAACGTGATTACTCGCTTAGCCAAGCTAGATGCAGGCGAATATGATGCGCTGATTTTGGCGTATGCAGGTCTGCATCGATTGGATTTGAGCGATCGCATTCACCAAACCATTTCCCCTGAAATCTCGCTTCATGCTGTTGGACAAGGTGCCTTGGGCATTGAGTGTCGCGAGGGAGACACCGAGATTCTAGAGTTGCTGAAGGTTTTGCAACATCAGCCCACCGCGTACCGTTGCTATGCAGAACGATCATTTTTGCGTGAGCTAGAAGGCGGTTGCCAAGTGCCGATCGGGGTGAACACCGTCATTGATGGCGACACGCTGACCTTAACTGGAGTTGTTGCGAGCCTAGACGGTAAAAGGCTCGTAAAAGATACGGTTTCGGGCGCTGTAACCGATGCCGAACAGCTAGGAATTGAACTCGCTCACCGAGCCAAAGAGCAGGGCGCACAGGAAATCTTAGATGAGATTTTCGCGACGATTAACCGCAGCTAGAATGAAGCTACAGATTTCCATTCGTATGCCAAGCTTATGACTTCACTCACTGAAATCGAAGCTGCTATCTTGCAGTTGCCGAAGGATGAAGCGCATGAGGTGCTTCATTGGCTACAGAATCATCTTGAGACTGCGAATGGAAATCTTTGCACAAAAGCTGAGTTTGCTAGAAGCGGTAGAGGTAATGCGGCATTTTTATGAGCCGGGTGGAGAGCTTGCTGCGATCGCTGACTCGGACACAGATGATTTCTACGAATACGAAGACTATGCGTAGAGGTCAAATTTGGCTGTACAACTCCAATCCCAGCGTTGGCGACGAAATTATTAAAGTCCGCCCGGCTGTCATCGTAGGTAATAATGAGGTCGGTACGTTGCGCCTAAAAATTGTTACCCCAATTACAAACTGGGATGATGCCTTCACACGGGTAGCTTGGATGGTAAAAGTGAAGCCAAGTTTAGAAAATGGCTTAAGCAAGCCTTCAGTTGATACGTTTCAGGTTCGGTCTGTTTCTCAGCAAAGGCTCATTCGGCAATTAAGCATTCTTTCTGAACAAACAATGCGGGAGGTTACTAGAGCATTAGCGATCGTGCTGAAGATTGAGTAAAGGTTATTATTAGCAATACTGAGTTTTAATCTCCTGAGCCTGGTTGACTGACAAAACTCAAACCGCAAAAGCATAAGATGTGAA
>NZ_JCACCM010000123.1:0-18653 GCF_059501405.1 Myxacorys sp. | reverse complement strand
TCGAACCACAACTACATCCACGAAATCCAGTAGTGCACTGAGGGCGCTGCAACTTCACTCAAAGTTGCAGCGCCCTCAGCAGATGAGTGATTGCGATCGCGAAGCCTCTTAAGCTGTGAAGTTCCTAAATGAGTCATGCTGACCGATTTGCACAAAGCCCGATCGATGGAGATGTCGATCGGGCTTGATTTGTCGTTCAGAAATTGGCAGAAGTGAGCGACAAGCAATCTTGAGGATCATCGATGAGCGACAAGCTAATTCGGCGCTTCTGCGATCGCTTAGCCTCTCAACATCTTCACTCTTCGTCGGCCTCCCGCTTCCTAAGCGATTTATTAACCCGTCGCTTATTACTACCCTCTGCATACGCGGCGAACCCCCGCTCCCAAAATATTCGATGTAATTCGGCAGGCTTCCACCCTTCACTTTCGGCTAACTCAAGCGCCTCTTGCAGCAAGGGAGCCGGGACAGCAAAGCGAACATATTCCATTTTTGGGGCGTCGGTTTCGGGCATTTCCGGCTCTTGCAATACTTCGTTCGTCATTATCCTACGCTCTTTCTAAGGAACCACTAAGAAATTTGACAAAATCATAGCTCGCTTTAGTTCCTTAGTAGTTCCTTAGTAGGTAACTTGTGCTAATCTTTCAATCAAGCATTCTCCACAAGGTGCAGCATGACCAACGCAAACTCTTCAAACAGCAGATCCCCAAAATTCCGCGTCGGCGTCGAGGGCAGTACGCCTACCCTACTCCAAGGATTATCAAATCAATTCGGCTTTGATATCACCAAGTTAGGCAACGCCACTGGGCAAGACGCGCATGAGCTTCGCAACTACGCGAACGAGATGAAAATTCAGTTAGACGTGGCGAAGTCTCTCCTAGAGAGTATCAAAACCATTACTGAATGCACGGTGGAGATTGAGAAGCTGCGCAAGGAAGCGATCGAAGCCTCACTCAAACGTAAAGAAGAAATCGAAAAGATGGTGTCGCAACTGGAGATCACAGTTGAGAGGCATCACCAAACCTTGAGCAAACTTGCTCAAGATACTCAGCATGGAATCCAACTTGCTCGACGTAAGGGCAAGCTGGATCTGACATCAGGTAAGAACAAATTCAAATTAGAGCTTGCAGCAATGCGGAAGAAAGCCGTTGCTCAAATGCGCGTCGATCGCACGGTGAGCCGCCAAAAAGTTAACGATGATATCAACCGGATTAAGGAGCAGCCGGAAGAAGCGAAGTTGCGATCGGAGGAGCGGCGTGAGTTCACGGATTACATCAACGGTAAAACGGTCAAACCCCGCAGGGGAAACGCTGTGACGGCGTTGTTTAACTGAGGACTGAAGCCATGTTCGACAATGACGAAGGCTTTATCTATGACCCGCGCCGCCTGAAGCAAGGTAATTCCTTCCTTGTTCCCGGTGGCGATTGGGAAGTCGAGGAAGCACCCAAGCCGCTCACCTTTCATGACATCGTTCGCGGTATTTCTCGCGTAGGCTTGCTGTTTTCAATCGGCTTGGGTGCAACACTTTTCGCACGGCTCATTCCCGGTGTCATGCCCGGATACCTGCTCATCGTGGGACTCGCAATCGTGGGCTGCATTGTCTATACCTGCTTATCCCGTCGCACTTCAGAACGCATTCTAGCAGTGATGATTGGCGTGATTGTTGTCTTCGGCATTGTCGGCGGCTCCTGGGATGCCATCTACGGCACGATGGCAGAACCTGCTAATCAGAAGTTCGGCTTACAGGCCACTATTCCCGCCGTCGCGCTACTCGTAGCAGTTGGAGCAAGCTTGTTGTTTCGGAGGTCAAAATGACCATTCAACATATGCCCAATACAGGCGAGTTGAACAGAACACATATTGGTCTAGGGATTGCGGTTGGCGTGTTGGGCATCCTTTGCGCTACCAGTTCCCTCACCTCTGGGCAGAAAAGCGGCGGTATGCTGCTCTCTTCTCTGTTCTCTGCTGGAATTGGCGCGGCTTCGTTCGCCTTCACAATTAAGGCATCTCAAATCGTTGAGAAAAGAGAAGGGGTCGCAGAGCGGTTCAGACTGCAAGAGGAGAACATCGCCTACATGCAAAATGAGACGATCGCCCAAGCGAAAGTGCAGAAATTGCAGCTTCATGCAGGGGCGAAACTGCAAGTTGACGAAGTGATTGCTGAAGATGACGCCCGCCGCTACTATGCCGAATATCTGGGAGTCGATCCCGATGATATGGAAATAGACCTAGACGAGGATGAAGAGGAAGAACCGGAAGCCAAGCCGCCCGCTTCTCAATCTGCACCCGTTCAACCTGCACCAGTAATTGAGCAGCCATCGCCGCCCGTTACTCCAGTTGCAACGCCTGGGCCATTGCCCGCACCCGTTCAACCTGCACCAGTAATTGAGCAGCCATCGCCCGTAGCCCAATTGCCCATCGAACAGCCTGGAATCTGTCAGGCTCTCGATGAGATTGTCGTTTCGGATATTTCGACTGTGTTCGCGAGCGCTACCGGAACCGGGAAAAGCGTCTCTGAGGCATACATTCTCAACCGGATGTTTGCCAAATATCCCAACCTTGAAGCGTGGGTGATTGCTCAGAAGAACGATTCTTTCTGTGGACTGAGGGAGAAGGGTAGGACATCACTTTTTGATCCGCTCAATCCCCTGCTGGCGTTTGGCGCGATCGATGAGGTTTACAACATTTTCGATGCGCGGCGACACATGCCCGAATCTGCTAGAAGCTCATTCAAAGATCAGCCCGTGAGACTGATTCTCTCGGACTGGCATTCTATCTGGGATACCTGCCGAGAAGAGAAATGGTATAAGACCAACTTCTCTAAAAAACTCTCAACTCTAGTGACCGTAGGCAGAGAGATGAATGTTTGCTTACTTGTGGACACGCAATCTTATAACGTCGCATCGCTAGGAATCACAGAAGACTCTAACATCCGCAGCAACCTCAACATTCTGTGTCAGGGCTATAGCTGGATTGATGAGCAGGGAAGGCAACGCGGCGATTTTAATATGATTCGCAATCTAATGAAGAATCGCTATCTTGTGCCCGTGGATAGTGACTCCCTGATTGAGCAACTAGAAAGACTGAAGGCGCGATCGATGGAAGCGAAAACCCCAATCATTTTTTCAACCATTGGATCTAAGCTTCAGCTTCTGCCCGATCTGAAGTCGTTCAAAGCGGTGATGTAGCACGCCCATGCTACTTTCTCGCATCAAAATCCTTGCACTTCCTATCCAGCTTCAATCATGGAAATTCTCATCTTTCAAAATTCATGCTAGTTTGCCGCCCGACGTGCTGGCAGCCTACAGCATTTCATCACACGTTAATCGCACGTTTTAAGAACTGGCATGGTCAACATTATTAGCATGAGGAAACGCCCCAAAGATCGACTGCCTCATCTTCCCTCGATCGTGGATGCGGAATCGAACACTTTCACTCGTCGAGAAATTGCCGAAATGTTTGGAGGAATCAATCCCTCAATCATTAGTCGAGATTGCAGCTCGATCGGATTGCCTGAATGTGAGCCGATCGACAAGGAAGGCGTATGGCGACTATACGTTCTCGCCTGCTACAAACGACTTCGCCCTTCTGCCTCTCGAAAAAGCTTTGTCAAGCTATGCATCCAGCATGGCGATGAAGTAGCCCTAGAGTTCGTCAAGCTTGCGGGCGGTTCGCGTGAGGACTGCAACCAACTGATCGAAAACTTTTTAGCGAAGAAACTCACCAAGCCATTGATCGTATAGGAGTTCAGTATGTCCGATTTAACTAAGTCCCAACAGCCGAAAGGCCCCTCTCAGCTAGTTAATCCAGCAACGGACCCTAAGCAGAGACAGAAACAGAGTCTCACGCCACAACCCGAAACAGCACCTGAAATTGATTTAGCAGATGAACTAAGCGAAGTTGCGATCGCGGCGGCTGATGCACCATTTGCGAAGGCGTATCAGGTCTACGAAGATCGCTTTAGAGCCAACCTAAAGGGCTTTCAAGCCCACATCAAGACATCTCAGCAGAAGGTTAACAAGCTGCTGAAAGATGCGATTTACGATGCTCACGGTGTCAAGGAGTCCGATCTGTATGGGGATGATGAAAATGAGTAAGACCCCGATCGAGTTCACGGTGTCCCCTACAGGCTATCTGTCTTGTTCAGGGGATGACCTAGAGGCGATCGATACTTTAACGGCTCACGCTCGCAGGCAGGCGCAAGAGCATCGCCGCTCTGAACTGTGGCACAATCTCACAACGCTTACGGCGCTCCTCATCCTGAGTGCGATCACTTTCTCCGGTCTTGTGGCTCTAGCCCAAACCCTCAAGCCTCATCATGAAGCACATCAAACAGATACCAGATATACCGCTAGATCTGGGAATTGAGGAAGATTTAGAACTAGGCGCGATCGTAGCTGAGGCCAAACTAGCCGCAATGCAGCAGGGATTCAGCGAGCGGTATCACCCCGGCATTGATCGGTTTCTGCAAAAACAGTGTGGAACTGAACTAGAGAACGATCGGCTATCAGGTCAGCAACTAGCGGCGGCGATGCTAGAGGAGCGGCGGAAAACTCTGATTGCGATCGCGCTCAAAACCACGATTTTCACTGGCATCTCAGGACTGGCATCGCTCCTGATTGGCTTCTCCGTCCCTCAGTCCGTTGCTTGGGCGTTCCCCTCTGCGATCGCGGCTATTTGTACCTCTCGGAGATAACGAAATAAGGAGACTCATGTTGGCAGAATTTCAAGTAGGGGAAGAGGTCGAAATTTGTCAATTTGGCAGAGCGATCACGATAAGCACTATAGAAAAACTGACAAAAACACAAGCTGTATTGTCTTGCGGGTCAAGAGCCAGATTGTCAGACGGTCGCATCTTAGGGACATATTTTCACGGAACTTATAAAAGAATTTGCAAAATCTCACAAGAAGCCCTTAAAAATGACAACTTTTAAACGTGATGGATGGGTCAGCAATCCCAAGGCAACTAAGCGCTACCATCCCCAAAAATGGCGCAAAACAGCGAAGCGGGCAAAGTCTCTTACTCGTGGGAAATGTGTTTGCTGCTCATCCCCTGCTACTGAAGTGCATCATGCTTTCTACGGCGTTCCGATCGTCTATCCAGTTGCGTTGGTATCCGCGATCTCTTCTGCAATCACCCCTCTGTCTCTATTCGGTTTCTCGCTTCTCCCAATTCTATGGGGTTACAGTTTGCCGATACCAGGTTTTGAGCTTCCCCTTTGGCAAGTATTTCCTTTATGTGATTTGCACCACTCCAACCGCCCCGGATGCGCTCACAACTTCGGCAACTATCAGGCGTTTAAGGCCGATCCGTGGGCAAATCGTAATAAGTACAGTTATCTTTGGACGCTCAGGATTAACGCTCTGTCTAAGCTTGTTTTCTGAGGAATAACATTGGGGTTGCGATCGCCCACCTCCCCTAAACGCCAGAGGTGTTTTTCCATCAGCTCTCCACAGACCTGTCCGTTTACATCTTGCTCCTGCCAATCAAGATGGGTAAGAAATGCTTCAATTTCAGCCGTACTGGATGTGAAGATATACGGAACAATTCTATCTATCCTCCTGTTTTGGAAAGATATACAGAATCCTTCTGCCTATCCTCCAAAACTAGATGGATAGGCAGAAGGATTCTGCCTAATAATAGTTATGTCGCTGAACTATAGGTTGACTGAAAATTTTGATTTGACCGCTTTATTTGAGAACGCAAGTTATGTCACTGCTTCAAAATGCCATTGACTCTATACAGGTGGGTGTCGAAGACTACCTGATGGACGATGATAGAAGGTATCTTTCCGCAGTTAGAAACATTTGTGCTGGGATTCTTCTTCTTTACAAAGAAAAACTAAAGCGATTGTCACCACTGCATGACAAAGAAGTTTTAATAAAACAATTCATAAAACCTATATGTGATGAAAAAGGGAATGTGTTGTTTGTTGGTGATGGTGAAAAAACAGTAGATGTTCAGACAATTAAAAAGAGATTCAAGAGCCTGAAGATTGAATATGATTGGAACAGGTTTGAAGAAATTAATAAGCTCCGCAATAATATAGAACATTATTATACTGATAAGTCGTCTGGTGCAGTCCGAGAAGTCATTGTCACTTCATTCCTTTTGATTCGAGATTTCATTAGTGAATATTTGGAAGAAGAACCTTACAGCGTTCTTGGTGAAGATTGCTGGCGGATTTTATTAGAAACAGAAGATGTGTATCAGGCAGAAAAGAAGACTTGCAAGCAGTCATTCGAGACATATGGCTTTGGAAGTCAGATATCAGAACATATACTAGAAAATATTAGGTGCCCCTTCTGCCATTCAAGTTTAATTAAGGCTCAAGACCAATCTGATGTTTTTCCCTCCTTAGTTTGTTGCTCTTGTAGTGAGGATCTTAAAATTAATGATGTAATAGAAGAAGAAAAAATATCGTATAAATATTTTGAATCTGAAGGGAGCTTCGCCTCCTGTAACGATACCGGAAGTATTAATTCTGTAGTAAAGTTGGGCGATAAATGGATTTGCTTTTCCTGTCAAGAAATCCATGAGGATATGGGACACTGCGAGTACTGTAACGAATTTATCGCAGGAGATTTAGAAGATACTTTTTTGTCAGGTTGCTTGATGTGTGATGGTCAAATGGGACACTACATGAATTCAAGAGCGTACAATGATGATTGAGATATGATTCAGCAGACGCGACAAGCAATCCGCTTGCACCCGACCGTTTCGAGTCTCTTCGTTGAGTTCGAGAGGTTACTAGCGGCGGGTGAGGCAGAACGTTAGACTTCATTCTTAGATGCTGTAAGGAAAGATGAGCAATTCTGATTTTAGGCAAGGTTTGTACAGTTTGAGTACTAAAGAGATTTATGCTGAGGCAAAGGGAGTATTCCAAGACTTTTTCATAAATCAGACACCGCTCAATGCATTTAAGCTTTCCATTACTCTTTATCATTTAAAAGAGTGGATCGAAGAAAGTGAAGGTTCTAACAATGCTGCAAAAAGACTGGTTCACGAGCTTGAGAACTACGAATTCTATGAAGTCTTAAGAAGTATTGCAAACACCTCTAAGCACTTTCACTTAAGGCGTTCTACACCCTATGACCAGATAGTCACCGAGGGGTTTATGGCTGGTAAGAGTGTTGCAGGAGAAAGAGTTGGACAAGCTAATCTAGCTGTTGATTTTAAATCCAAAGAAGTCTGGTTAAGGGAAGTTTTTGCTTATGTTTTGAAAAAGTACGCTGATTACTTTGAGGATTCTGAAAGTATTTATCCAGTGGAGAATTGAAAATTAGTGTGATCGAACTAATATATCAATGATTAAGTTGGTTTAAGCCTAATAAACACACTGCACTGCAACGTTGGAGCATATTGGATTGCTAGTTAGGAGCTATCTGCGTCCGGTGAGTGCGAACGCTAAACTGCTCAGTCTTTCGTGTTGTAAGAGACTCCAAATTGACAAGACCTTTTTTTGAAGATGAGATAAATCTGCGTAATCTCCACTAAACAGTCAAACTTGGTTGCGCTTAAGCTTGAAATGTTAGGTGCTGCCAGCAAAGACATAATCAGGAGTAGAGCGCCATGGGGCAGTTATTCAATCGTATTGGCCGCGTGGTTCGAGCCGAGCTGAACTCCAATCAAGGGGACTACAAGGAAAATTACTTGAACGAAGGAACTGCCCTAGTAGCTGGAGGCGCACTGACAGGTGCTTCTATCGGCAAGGTTGGAATCTTAGCCGGTGGGACAGGCTATAGCCTGGGTGCTGTTCCCCTCGCGGCGATCGGCGCGTTAACCGGTGCTGCTCTTTATGAAGCGTTGCGATCGCTCCTCCAAGGCGATGATTCCTCTGCAAGTGCTGCGGCCATGGGAGCAGCGGCAGGTGCAGCCACTTCAGCAGCGATTGGAGGAGTTGGTGTAGCCGTTGGTGGAAGTGCGATTGGGGTTGGTATGGCTTCAATGGCAGCCGGTGGAGCCGTGGTTGGATTGGGTTTAGTGGGCTTAAATCGTCTGCTTGGGCAAGGCATCGATCCAGAGAAGCTTTTGGATAGCGCGATCGAGCAAATGGAAGCCCAGAGGCAGAACGTACGCCCAGCAATCCTCAATGCCATGGCGAGCCAAAAGCGACTTCAGCAGATGTACGAACAGTCGCAAGCGGAAGTCAATACATGGGAACGACGGGCACAACTTGCCCTGCAAAAAGGAGATGAGTTTCTAGCACAGCAAGCTCTGAGCCGCAAGAAGATGCACGCTGGAATTCTCAGCAGCCTTGAGGTTCAGTGCAATCAAGAACCCGCTTGGGTGAAAAACCTGAAGCAAAATCTAGTTCTTTTAGAAGCCAAAATCTCTGAAGCAAAAACGATGAGAACCAGGCTGAAAGCTCAGCTTGCGGCTGCTAAAGTAGATGGGCATCTGCAAGGCATGGTCAGCAACATGGGCACGAACACGGCATTGGCTGCGTTTGAGCGCATGGAAGACAAGGTGTTGCAGTCAGAAGCGAGAGCGCAGGCAGCAGGCGAGTTAGCGGGTGCAGATCTCGAATCGCAGCTTGCTCGTCTCGAATCGGGCGATGTTGATCTCGAACTCGAAGCGATGAAGCAACAAATGTTGGCAGGTTCAGCCCAACCGCAAGCCGCGTTGCCAGGACAAGCGGCTCCTCAAACGCAGACACATGCGCCTAAAGATGCTGCGATCGACAGCGAACTGGAAGATCTCAAAAGACAGCTTGATCAGCTTTAATGTTTGGAGGATCGCAGACAGAAAGAGAAAGGGCATAATTCAACCGAATTCCCTCATGCCTTATCCCTCATGACTCGACGATCATCGCCCCTTACGCTTCGCCCGAAGAAGATTGCGATCGCTCTGCTAATCTCAGTCACCACAGTAAGCGCTCTGGCAATCGCAGTTACGTTCTTCTACCACCCTGTTATGGTTTGGCTGCATCACGGGCAATGGTGCGCTGATGTGAACTCAGAAGCCAAAGTGCAAGCAGTTCATTATGGCGATGAGTGTCGCGAGTGAAGGGTGCGATCTCAGAGAACACTGTTTAAGAAACGTTGTGCTCCCTTTCGTGCGTTCTAGCGCTCCGGCAGCAGCCCATCCGCTCTAAGCTTCTCCTCAATCGCTTGCCGAATGTAGCCCTGGTGATCCGCAATCTGCCTCAACGCGGCATCGACATCTGCCGGATAGCGCGTTCCAATTACTTTGCCCAATGCCCGATCGCCATGTTTCGGAACTTGTTGAGCCTTAAATTCTGCCGTTTGAATCGGATTTTTATTTGCCATAATCCCACCGTAGCAACAATACGGATGTTAACAGGGCACTAGGTTATTCTTGAATCAGTAGATTTAGGGATCTTCTCACCTAAGTTCTATTGAAAGCCTCACTTTGGCAAGTATGAAAAAAACAATAACATCCGTCTTACAAAACACTGAAGAAACTTTGTACACAGCCAAATTCGGCTTAAGGCTTGTTGCCTCAACCGACCCACGAGAAAGAATGGCAGGAGTCAGAAACCTAGTTGTGTTTGGACGGGCTATTACTAATGCTCTGCAAAACCTGAAGAACATTGCGCCTGATTTTGACGGATGGTATGAGCCACTTCAATCCGAAATGAAAGCAGATCCGCTCATGAAGTTCTTTTATGATATCCGCTCGGAAATTCTAAAACAGGGTGAGCTTAGGGTTCATTCAAAGGGGACTTTCAGCGGTAATCCTTTTGAGTTAAGCAATCGCTATCGCTCTCAGCAGCCTCCAAATGCACTAGGCTTCGTAATAGGCGATCAGCTTGGTGGCAGTGGGTGGCTAGTAAGACTACCTGATGGTTCAACCGAAATGTGTTATGTAGAGATTCCATCTGACATACAAAATTTTGACTTAGCGATTGACGTTTACTTTTCCAAAATTCCAGAGCAATTCCGCGGCGTTCCTGTCAAGGAGCTTTGTGAGAAGTACATTTCGTATCTTGAAAACATGGTAAACGACGCGAAGCAGCGCTTTTCTGACAGAGATGCTTAAACTCTTCGTCAATGCGATACCAGTGAACCCTTCAACCGATTGAATAGTCGTGCTGCCCACACCCGCTTATTTGGCGGGATTGTTTTCAGAATATTTTCGCAAGCCCTCTCGAACTCTGATAGTCGGCAAAAATCTATAGTTTGCTCACGGTCGAGCATTAAGGCATATTCTTCAATTTCTGCCTTAAACTTTCCCGGCAAACTCATTCGCTCGGTTGGATGCTGAAATTTTGATTTCCGCCCTGCTTCTTCACGCTTTCCACCACGCGGCATGATTCTTCCCAATAATCAATGGCCGTGATTATACCATCACGAGAAACAAATGAAGATTGAAGAAGATTGAATTTGATTGCTGCCAAAAATCGAAATAGGCCAAAAATCAATAAGCAACTCTTCTGATTCGCAATAAGCAAAAATAGGACTGCACAAATAATTCTGGACTAACACCGCTTAACGAGAAATCAAGGGTTGTAGTCCCATGATTGAGCTATTTAGGCTTGGACTTCTGCGAACTCGGCAGAGCTATTATGAAATAGTCCAGAGCTAGAGTATTACAGGATAAGGGTTTTAGCCATTCTCAATAAGCCCTTTTTAGTCCAGGACTAAATTAGGATTAAATCTCTAAACGGTGATGATGGGAGGGAGCCGCGATCGCACTCATCACCCCATTTGAATTTCTTATGGTTGATTGACAATTTGCAGTGAGGGGAATCCATTTTCAACCAGTGCCCGATCGAGCAAGTCTAACTCTTCTGTCGTGAAATCTTGCCCTACTTCTGCCAATGCCACCCGGATCACTTTTACGGTAGCAACAAAGCGTTCATACGATCGAAGGCCGAACAGTACAAACCCCAAACTGGTATATCCCATGTTTGCGGCTCCCGAAACTGTTCCCACTTGCTGAACTTTCAGCAGCAGCGAAGAATTGATCAGCGCATCTGCCAACCCAGGCCAATTCTCAACGGGTAGGGGAGGATTCTTGAATGCATCTAGCTCTGCTGTTAGCGATGCGATTTGCGTTTTATAGCTTGCTATTTCAGCATTGTGCTGTGTGTTAAGGGATGCAATCGCACTTTCTATCGCTTGCTGTTGTTGGGCTGCAATATCGGCTTTCTCTGCTTCAAACTTCTGTTGTTGTTGCTCCCACCACGTTTGTAGAGCAATCTGAATGTCTGAGGCTAATTTTGGATTGTTGGCGATCGCATCAGCAGGCTTGCCAAAGTTCGACCCATCAACGATTGCATTATTCAGATCAACAATTTCAACAGCCATTTTCTTATCCCACTACTAAAACTCTAACGTTGCCTGAGAAATTCTGAGAAGTTGCCGCCCTGTTATACGCCACAACCGTCACGGTATTCGCGGCTGACACATAACCGTGAACACTAAAATTTGTGTTTGGCGTTGCAGAGCTTGCGTTGGCATTGACCTGATCGCCAACCTGCACCCCGGTCACTGTAACGCTGATGGTTGATGCTGTTTGAGCCGCAACAGACACGGTATCGAGTGCTGAAGACACCGCAGGCAAAATGCGAGTGATGGTTGAGCCGCTCGCGCCAATCTTTAGCGTTCCAGCAATAGAGAGATTGCCCGCTCCCGGATCGCTTACTGCTGTGCTCGATGAGCTAATAGCCAAGCCGCCATTAACCTGTAATGCCGCCCCTGGCGTATTGGTATTGATGCCGACAAAACTTGCTCCAGCGAACGCCAATCGCGAAACCCAAGAACTAGAGGGGATTGCTGTTGGCGTTGTGCTATCAAAGCCCGCCCAACTATCGAGGCTCAGAACCGCACTACCACTCGCGGGTCTACTCAAGAACGTTCGGAATGATTTAACTAGTCCGTTGTCTGATGTGTCACCGTTGTAGCCCAGGAAAAAGCCGAGTGTGCCCGTCGCATCTGCCGCATTGTAGGTCGCTGACCTTAGCTTTTTGAACGATCCATCAATATTGATGGATGAGACAATTCCGTTTGCTGTGTCTCGCCACTGCTGAATATCCGAAACGCTCGCACTTGCCGTAATCGTTGCCGTTACCCCAAACAAGCCCGCCCCAGCTCGCAGTTCTTTTGCGGCAGAAATACCGCCCTGAGTGACGATCGCACCCACCCCTAAACTGCCTGATGCAGTCGCAGCCGAAACCGTGAGGTTTGTATTGGTTGTGACTCCAGTCGAGCCAAGTGACAGCGTTCTTAATCCGTTGAACTGAGAGACTAGAAACGCCGTTGTATCGGTGGTGTTAGCACCATTCAGGGTGGTGAATCTTCCTGTACTCGCCGTCGTCGCCCCGATCGCGCCTGGTGATGCCCAATTGACAAACGAGTTATCAATCTGACCATTGCCATTCGTAGCAACGATCTTGTCAGCATCAGCGCTGCCACTACTGATCGCGATCGTGGAAATCCAGGTTTTGACATTGTTGACTAGAGCGAGGATGCTAGCCATTACTGGTAGGGGGTTGCGCTAGAGAACTGAAACAAAACAGCACTTGCAGAAGTTGTATAACCCAACTCCTGATAGATCCGACCGCTCACGTAGCTAGGGGGGGTTACGGTCGCAGATCCTGCTGTGCCGAGGTAGGCGGTTACACCGATCGTCAATCCAGAAAGCGCCGTGTTTAAGCCCTCCTGATACACCGTTGCCGTTCCTGCCGCTACTGCTGCCAACACAAAACCGTGAGCCAATCGCCCGTTGCTCGCGTCTGCCTTACGCGCTGTCAGTGTGCCTGAAACGTTGTAGAGGTTGACAAAATCGCCCGCTGACAGAGCCTCAGACACGGGCACTGATAAAGCCTCAGAGTCTACGCCTGTAGGCATCAGGGAAATGTGAAGTTTTCCGGTTGCATCAGTCGAAACAATTTTGTTTGCATCAGCTACGCCCGCGCTTTGAGAAATGGCAGTAATGAACGTTCGGACGTTGTTAACTAGTCCTACAAAGATGTTGCTTGCCATACGATCGCTTCCTCAGCAGAGAATAAAATATCGGTCGGATTCAGTGCCTGTGCTATCGGTCGGGCAAAGCCGACAGTAGGAAAGGTTTGGGTTAGCTGTCCGTTTTGCCCCAAATAAATTGATTTGCGAATATCCCAATTCCAGGAAGGATCACTCACGCGATCGCTAATCACAGCACTAGCAACACTGCCAGAACTAAACGCTTGCGTCGTAATCGCTAAGACAGAGAACGCATGATCAGGATTGCTGCTATCGGCCTGAATCAGTTGATAAGTGTCGCTTAGGGTGACAACGGTTAATGCACTAAGTGCGATCGCGGCAACACCTGAAAGAGATTCCGATCCCAACGCATCAGATAACCCCGCAATCTCATCGATCGTGGGATAACCGAGCGTCTTGCGACCTCCAACTTGCTTGATAAATCCTTCAGGCATGGGGCATCCAGCAAACTACTAGAGATTTCCCACTCTAATTGGGCATCCCATCGACCCACGCTTTCGAGCCGTTGAGGGTGACGATCGCGGCTACCCAACACGCCTTGTATCTACTTCGCGATCGACAGTCAGATCGTGGGAAGTTCGGACAGCCATTCACCAACAACGAGCAAATCAGTCAGCCTGACCGATTTTAGGGAACAGTGCGATCACAAGCTAAGCATTGTGGTGCAACGGATTGAAAGAAGCTGCTGGTGGTAAGTTGAATGTTCTTGCAACCGCTGACCGCAACCGTTCGACTGCTTTATTCTGCTAGGTTAGGGGTTCATTAGGTGTACAATGTCCTTCCCTCACTTTTACACTTGAGCATGAAGAAGGAAGACAGAGACGAGCTTCTAGATAAAATCGATTATCTCGCCTCAGAATCAACAAAGATGAGTCCGCGTGAAGCAGAAGATATTTACACTAATGTTCTGCTACCACTGCTTATCGAAGATGGATATGAAGTTAGTAAGACTGCGAGATTAGCTGATGAAGGACTCGACTTCGTAGCAACTCGTTCATCTACTGAGACTTTCACTTCTCAAAAACTCGGCATTGAATTCAAGTACTATAAATCTGGTCATGCTGTAGGTGCTGATAAAATTCGTGAGTTAGTGGGTGCAGCGCTCTTTAATCAAGTTGATAGAGCTATTCTCCTTATAAATACACAATTTACGAAGGCTGCACTAGAAACTTCAAAGCATGAATTTCCTCTTCAACTAGAATTAATTAATTTAAATGCTCTTCGTGCTTGGATATCTCGCTTGCAAGTTGATGATGAAGATTTTGGTGAAGTTCAACAGATCCTTAAAATTGTTAGCCAGCAATTTGCAATGCTAATTGCCCAGAAGCCAAATATTCTTGAAGACCTGGAGTGGCGAGATCTAGAACGTACTATAGCTGAAATCTTTGATGGACTGGGATTTGATGTTACTCTAACGCCACCAAGCAAAGATGGTGGCAAAGACGTAATTCTGAAGTGTCAAGTTCAAGGACGGCAACAGAAGTACATTGTGGAAATTAAACATTGGAGATCTCGTTCCCGTGTTGGAGGTGGGGATTTACGAGATTTTCTCAATGTAATCCTTCGTGAAGGACGTGATGGCGAATTATTTCTATCTACTTATGGTTTTTGTGACAATGCTTTTGAACAACTTACAGAAATAGAGCGGCAGAGATTACGGTTCGGAAAGCAAGAAAAAATAGTAGCTCTTTCACGTACTTATGTTAAGGCTAAATCGGGAATTTGGTCCCCACCTGAGAAGTTAACTGAAGTTCTTTTTGAACATACAATCTAGAGTGTTGTATGGCACACCTAACACTGCATGGCAGCAGCTAGTTGAAAGCTGCTGATGTTGAGTTCAAGGTTACCTGCCGCCGCTGCATTTTGCCGTTATGCGGACTGCTAATCTACAAGTGTACCGATATAGGTTTCGTGTTTGAGTATTCATTAGTTCATTAAGTCTTAAGCAATCCACATGAGTTTTAGTCAAGATTTCCTTGAAAAAGTTCTCCTTTTGATACTCACTGCTGGTGTAACTGGATTTCTCATACCCTATGTTCTCAAAATAGTTGACGAGAGAAAGGTTCAGAAGCAAAAGGAGATTGACGACAGGCGGCTTAGAGAACAAAAACTATATGAAGCGGCTCTTCTAAGACAGAATAAAATTATAGATGCTCAGGTTCAGCTTCTCGATAATCTTGCAAACTTGATCTGGGAGTATCAGTTGTTAGCTATTGAAGTGTCATATTTTGATCCTATTGAGCAATGCCCTCTCTACTCTGCTGCTGTAACAGAATACGATAAAAGAACAGGAGCAATTTTCGCCAAAATACGTGCGGAAATTAGCAAGGCGTTACATCTAACAAGCACTGATACCTATCAAGAACTCAGACGGCTATATTACGAAGAGCTAATACCACTCGACGTGAAATTATATGGGTTGATGAAGAAACAGCGTGACGCAGATCAGAAAATTCCTGATTGGAAGCATTTTAATGAAAACACTGTTCATAATTTAGGATATGTAATAGACAAGACCTTGAATAATCTAGCTGAAGAACTTCGGTTGAAGAGTGCAGAGCACAAGTGAGCTTAAAGCTGTCTAACAATCGCGTTGCAGATGAACGGGAGCTGGATTTTAGTTTTCCGTTTAAAGTTACTAGCTGCTGCTGATTTTTGCCGTTATGCGGATCGTGAAGCCATGAGGGGAATTGTTTTGAGGTCTGGTGTTTGGTTATCACCGCGATCGGGGTTGACAGATAATAGAATTACTTGATTGAAGTAAGGCGCGATCGTAATCAGGCTGCTTTAGATAGAGCCGAATTCAGAACTACCGTTCAGTCATTACAAGAAGTGCTGACTGAACGATTAGCGCAAAGCGCAACTCCGCAGGAACCGCACCCTTCTAAATCGGTCACGCTGACTGATTTCAAGCAACAAGGCGATCGCAGCTTTCTGAAACACCGTGCATCTATTTCGCGATCGACAGTCAAGACATGGTTCAGTACATCGGGATGTCTGGCAATTTACGTCAAAAATGGAATCAGCATCACCCTAATTTGGCATGCCATCGACCCATGCTTTCGAGCCGTTGAGAGTGACGATCGCGGCGGCTCCTGCTTTGAAACTGCCGCTCGTGACGCTCTGACAGGGCACAATGCCGCCACCATCAAGTTGCACCATTGTTGCTCCTTGGTGACATACTCCCGACTCTGATGCTTACGCATACAGAGCGGGCTTCTCATCGACTCCAGCTAATGCTTCGGACGTTGGATGAGCTTTATTGACGGAATGCCCTACCGCCAGGTGTTTGATATTGATTGCTGCATTGTGGTCACGGTCTAGCATCAGTCCACATTCAGGACAAGCATGAAGCCTATCCGCAAGTGTTTTTGAAACTTTTGTACCGCATCCAGAACAGTTTTGAGAAGTGCCGTTTGGATTTACAGCAACTGCAAGCAACCCGGCTCTTTCAGCCTTGATTGAGAGAATTTGCAGGAATTGACTCCATCCAGCGTCGTTTACCGATTTTGCCAATCGAGATTTGGCTAGTCCTTTGATGTTAAGCTTTTCATGTGCAACGTGTTTTCCTTGCTGTAGAACCTTTTGAGCGCTCTTGTAGTGGAAATCTTTGCGCTGATTGACAATTTTCAAGTGAGCTTTAGCGACTCGCTTAATTGCTTTCTTCCGACGATTTGAGCCTTTCTTCTTACGAGACAGTGAACGCTGTAGCCGCTTCAGTTTCTTTTCTGCTTTGCGGTAATGCTGAGGGATTTCGACTTCGTTCCCTGAATCGTCTACCAGAAACGACTTCAAGCCAACATCAATCCCAATGGTGTTGTCCAGCGTTGGAGCATCAGGCGTGAGAACAGGTACGGATGAATCTTGAAGCGACAGCGTGATGTAATAGCCGTCTACCTTCTTGATGATTGCAGCCGTTTTCACCTTGAAACCATCGGGTATCGGACGGTGCAAAATCATCTTCAGCTTGCCGATTTTCGGAAGCTGGATGAATCGCCCGTCAATGTGTTCTGGCTTGATGGGGTCTGGGAATGCAATCGAACGAAATCGCCCTTGTCCCTTGAAGCGTGGCTTACCGCTTCGTTTGCCATTACTGTCCCCGCTTAACCATCGGTCAAACGCCTTCTCTACCCGTGCAATTACATCTTGCAGAGTGTGGGAAGGCAGTTCTTTATATTGGGGAAACAGCTTTTTAGAATTGACCAAATCCCGCTGCTGTGAATAGCGACTAGGACGCTCTTTCAACTCTGGCAGATGGCAAATGAGCGGACAGGCGTTGATATCACAACGATTGTGCTCGTACCAGTTGAACCGCTCCGCTAACCGATAGTTGTATTGACGACGGCAAAGTTCAAGCCACTGATCAATTGTGGTTTGTTGCGTCGTGGTCAATCGCAATCGGTACTGGTGAGCGGTTCTCATGTGGGCGTGATTATATCAATAGTGCTTGAACTTCAGGGTTTTCATCATCACGTCTGGTAAAGTCTGTATTCTTAATGCTCGTACGATGTGAGGCCCAGTGTTTCAACTTCTAATGCTTGGTCAGTGGCTTGCTCTAGCAGTTCAACCAGCCGCTTTAGGGCGTCATGGTGATGCGCCTCGACGCACTGAGCCTGTTTTGCCGCCGTAATTTCTTTTAAGCGCTCTATAATCTCCGAGAGGTCGTATCGCTCATCAAAGTGTTCGAGCACGTCTCGTAAGGTGAATCCCTGTCCACGGATAGCAACCATTACTCGAGTCCTCCAGCGATATCGTCTTCGTGGATAATCCTGTGATTAAAGCCGTTTTCGATGTAGTAATACCAACCGGGATCAGAAGCGTCTTGAAAACCAATACCCACCGAGATGAAATAGAAGCCTGCAATTCTGCCTTGCTTCTCCTCTATGGCGTCGGCTCGCACACCGTAGCTTCTCCAACGCACCGTTTGCCAGAGTTCGTACTTGGGTTGAGGAGTCGGATTCTCAATCAGTTCTTTTAACTTCTGCTCGAATTCTTGAAGCTTAGACATGAGCTGCCTCCCTTACGCCAACTGATAAACACAGACCTGCTCTGAACTCTCTAGTCCCAACTCTTGCAAGATGAAGTCTGCAATCCATTGGGGAAACTGAACGAGGGAGAGTTCGATTCCATTGGCGAATACGCCTAAGAAATGCGATCGCCCAAACGTAACAACCGCTTCATCAATCAAGGCGTCTAGGTTGTGGATGACCGGAATCAATAGATCAACTTCGTCACCCCCACCCCGCAAGCCGTCTTGCACGTAGCGAACGATTGAAGCCGCTTGGGGTGGGAGACAGGAGTGCTTCAAAATCAACGCTGTATCCACTAGATCAAGGCATTCCTTTGCAAGCTCTCTCGCTGCTAATTCTGCCTGTTCGATGCTGGCAGCGGCGTATTCTTTGCCATTGATGAGGAAGCACGTTAAGCCGTAGAAGTCGTCGTGAGACTTCTGAATATCAGTTCTAGTTGCTGTGACCATGACTTGTTTAGTTCTAATGCTGTAGCTGTGGCGATAGAAGCAGTCACCCAAACGGGTGACTACGTGAAGGGGAATTTAGAAGGCGTGACAGACTTGGGCGAGTTCCTTTTCCTCAACTCGCCAGTCATTACCTGTTGCGAGTTTCAAGAGTCGATTGAGTTGGGTATTTCGACGCGGAGGTTTGGCACCTCGATGTCGGCTCATCGCAACCTGGGGCGGTAGT